>JBIKWS010000033.1:0-12520 GCA_044356195.1 Cyanophyceae cyanobacterium | reverse complement strand
GTGGCCGACGGCATCGGTCTTGGCGTGGGACGGGGTCTTGAGGACGGTTCCGGAGATCGGGTCGGTGACCTCGGTGGAGGGGTGGGTGGTCATGAGGCCGCCGACAGCGCCATTGACGAAGACATGCTTCCCGCCGAGCCCCTTGCGGAAGGAGGTGTTGTTGGTGCCCGGGATGCCCTGGGCGAGCGTGCGGCGGATGACGCCGGGGAAGTCGGCGGTGATGTCGCGATTGCCGGCCCACGGGGTTTCTGGGTGATTGCCCCAGCCGACGAGGGATCCGAGGACCGAGCCGTTCGCGGCGTGGGTGAAGAGAAGGACGCGAAGGTCGGCGTCGAAGACCAAGGGCTTGCGGGTGTCGGCCACGAGACCGGTGGGATCGACGGCGATCTCATGGGCGGCCATGCGGGCCGGCGTGAGGTTGGTGATGGCGAGGCCGAGGGCGTCGCGGGCGCCGTGGATCACCTGGAGCTTGTAGGCCGGATCGACCCCGCTCTGGAGAGGGCTGGGTCCCCACAGGCCCATTAGGTCGGGTGTGGAATGGTTGTGGGTGGAACAGACGACGACGTAGTCGAGCTTCCAGTCGGCGGGAATGGCCTGCCGGACGCGGATGACGTCGTCGTGGAAGAACCCGATGGAATCGATGGCGACGATGCCGACGCGGGCGTGGCCGTTGTCGAGGACGAGGGCGGAGGCGGCGAGGGGATCGTGGATATTGGTGGCGGAGCGGTTCTGGCTGAAGCCGGCGATCCAGACGGGGCGGTTTGGATCGGAGATGTCCGGCGTGATGTCGACCTCACCGAAACCGACGCGAAGTGGGCGCGGGGATTGCGCGGCGGAGCGGCCGTCGAGGGCGAGTTCCACGGAATAGCCGGGGAAGCGGTCTCGGGTGACGGCGATGAACCGGAGCACGACGGCGGCCACCAGGAGCGCGATCCCGATGAGGAGGACGCGCGCGATGCGGAACAGGAGGGAAGGCCGGCGCGGCCCGGCCGCCGCCAACGTGGGTGATGAAGGAGGCATGGTGGCAGGGCCGGGAATTTGTGAACCGCGGGTCAGCCGCGGTAGATGATCGCGAGCCCGAAGTCGGTGATGAGCTTCTGGGTGCCCATCTCGACGTAGCTGTAATTGATGGGGGTGATGCTCACGATGTTCTCCTCGCCGATCTTGTTGAGGAACTCGGTGACGAACGCATCGAAGTTGTCGTGACCGACCTCCTTGCAGTCCGAGTGTCGGATGGTCTTGAGGCGGATGAGCTTCTTGCCATCGATCTTGGATTGGGCCTCGAGGCTGGGGAGGGCCTTCTGGATGAGGGGTTCGACAGGCTTGTTGCTGACGGGGACCGCGAACTTCTTTTCCTCCTTGGCACCTGGGACGGGAGGGCGTGGCGGGGGAGGAGGGGGCGGAGTCCCGCCACTGCTGGCGGGAATGCGGATCTCACGATTGCAGGCCGGGCAGGCGATTATTTCGCCGGCGGCATCCGCCTCGACCTCGAGCTCGGTCTGGCAGTGCGGGCATTTGAATACGATGTCCATGGCGCGCGCGTGTTGGTTTTGCGGGTGATTTAGCGTGGAGCAGCGATGGGGGGAAGTCTGGGGAGTAACCGTGGGTGGTTATTCACCGGGCACCCGTTGGATGCGGGCACCGAGTTGCTCGAGTTTGACCTCCATCCGTTCGTATCCGCGGTCGAGGTGATAGACACGGTGCACCTGGGTCTTCCCGGAGGCGGCGATGCCCGCGATGACGAGGGCTGCTGAGGCACGAAGGTCGCTGGCCATGACTTCGGCTCCGCTGAGTGGTTTGCCACCCTTCACGATGGCGCTGGGGCCTTCGATGCCGATGTCGGCTCCCAGCCGCATGAGTTCGGAGGCGTGCATGAACCGCGACTCGAAGATGCGTTCGGTGATGATGCTGGTTCCGGGGGCGAGACACATGAGGGCCATCAACTGGGCCTGCATGTCGGTCGGAAACCCGGAGTACGGCATGGTGGTGATATCGACGGGGCGGAGGGCCGAACCCGCGCTGACCGTGAGGGCCCCACCGCGACGATCGATCCGGGCACCGGCTTCCTGGAGCTTGTCGAGGACGGCACCCAGGTGATCGGGACGTGCACCGCGCAGGGTGACCTGTCCTCCGGAAGCGGCAGCCGCCACGGCAAAGGTGCCGGCTTCGATGCGGTCCGGGATGACCTCATGTTCGACACCGTGGAGTTCGCGGACGCCGGTGATGGTGATGGTCGGGCTGCCGGCTCCCTGGATCCGGGCCCCCATGGCGTTGAGGAAATCGGCGAGATCGATGATCTCGGGTTCGCAGGCGGCGCTTTCGAGCACGGTGATGCCGTCGGCGAGCGCGGCAGCCATGAGGATGTTGGCGGTGCCGAGGACGGTGGGGCCGGCGCGACCGCCGAGGAAGACATGGGCTCCGTTGAGTTCGCGGGCGTGGGCCTTGACGTATCCGCCCTCGACGTGGATCTCGGTTCCGAGCGAGCGGAGACCCTTCAGGTGAAGGTCGATGGGGCGGGTTCCGATGACACATCCGCCGGGGAGGGAGACGGAAGCGGTGCGGAGGCGTGCGAGCAGGGGGCCGAGGATGCAGATGGATCCGCGCATCTTGCGGATGAGGTCATAGTCACCGGTGCCGGTGATCTTGGCGGCGCAGACGGTAAGGGTGCTGCCGTCGAACTCCACCTGGGCCCCGAGCGACGTGAGGATCCGGCACATGAACCGGACGTCGCTCAGGTCGGGAACGTGCCGGATGACGCAAGTCTCGGCGGTGAGGAGGGTGGCGGCCATGATGGGCAGCACAGCGTTCTTGGAGCCGCTGATCTGCACTTCGCCGCACAGGCGTGTACCGCCTTCAATCAGGAAACTGTCCATGGTGGGAGCGATCCGGAACATCATCCCGGGCGGGCCGCAGTGGATTCACGGCGCTTCGGACCGGGACGGGCGAACGATGAGAATGCGGTCCCTGCCGCTCAAGTCTTTCTCGAAGGAGATATGATCCCAGTCCGGGGTTCGGAAGATCCGGGCCAGCTCGGAAGCCTGGCCATCTCCGAACTCGGCGAGGAGGCAACCGGAGGGCCGGAGCCACCGATGGGCGCGGTTGGCGAGGGTTCGGTAGGGGCCGAGGCCGTCGGGACCGCCGGCGAGGGCCAGGATCGGGTCGTGATCCCTGACTTCGGGCATCAGGGACGGAATTTCCCCGTCCGGGATGTAGGGCGGGTTGGTGACGATGAGGTCGAAGGGGGCGTGTGCGGCCAGGTCGGCATCGGGGCTGAACGCGTCCTGGAGGTGAAACGCGATACGGTCGAGCAGGCCGAGGTTTCTCGCGTTGGTGCGGGCCAGGTCGAGGGCCTCCGGGGAGAGGTCGAAGGCGTGGACGCGGGTATCGGCACGGGACGAGGCGAGGTGGAGGGCGAGGCATCCCGAGCCGGTGCCGAGGTCGGCGACGCGGGCGTTCGGGACACCGGCGAGATGTTTTTGGGCGAGGAGGGCGAGTTGCTCGGTTTCCGGGCGCGGCACGAGCACATGCCGTGAGACTTGGAGGGTGAGATGGAGGAATGGCGCGGTCCCGAGCAGGTGCTGGAGGGGAATGCGGCGGGCGCGTTGCTGAACGAGGTGGAGGAATTGGCCGATCGCCTCGGACGAAGGTTCCTGTGCCAGACCGATGCGACGGCGGAGGAAGGGGACGCCGGTGATGTGTTCGAGGAGGCGTTCGGCTTCAAGGGCGGGCTCATCGACGCCGGCCGCGGCAAGGATCTGCGAGGCTTCGGCGAGGACGGAGGAGGCGTCGGGTTGGAGGGACGCCATCAGGGGGTGGGAGGCTTGGGTGATGTCGCCGGGGGTGTGCCGGGGACGACGCGATTCAGCAGGGTCACGAGGACGGCAGCGGTGAGGACGATGAAGGAGACATCGAGGAAGGGGATCCTGAACCGGTTACTGGCGGTGAACGCCACGCCGCCGATGAGGTAACTGACCATGGCCATGGCCCAGAGCAGCGGGAACAGCGGATGTCTCCGGATGGCGGGGATGAAAAAGGAGCAGAAGGCCCCGATGAAGATGGGAACCACGGCGACCGCGGAAAGAAGGACTTTGGACCGGCTGAAGACCGTTGGATTGAGCCACGGACGCCAGAAGGACTTTGTCTTCAACCATTGGAGTCGCCACCACTCGCCGCGGGATTCGTTGAAGAACCGGCGGGGTTCATCGAGCCATGCGGATTTCGGGATGGGCGAATCCAATCGGGACTGTGTGAAGAGGGTGTGCAGGCTTTGGGAATACTCCTCGTTGTTGGTGGCGGTGAGTGCCTTGAGGTAGTAGGGCGAATGCCCCTGGCCGAAGATGGCCGTGGCGTAGAACGGCGAGAGGTTGAGTTCCCCATGCACCCGCTTGTTCCGGATCATGAGTGGCAGGAGGAAGGCGGAAACAAGGACGGTCATGAGGGTCATGGCCCCGAGCGTTGGAAGCCATCGGCCGCAGCGGCGCCATTCGATCCATCCCACCCAGATCGCGGCGATGGGCAGTGAAGCCTGAAGATTGGGCCGGACGAGGCAGCCGGCAGTGAGGGCGAGCGATGCGGAGACCAGGGGACGCCACCGGGTGGAGGTGGCATTTGCCGAGTAACGCAGCAGTTCGTGGAGGGACAACCAGACCAGGAAGAGGAACAGGGTTTCGCTCAGGACGAACCCCGAGAACGAAAGGATGAAGGGATTCCATGCGGTCAGGGCTGTTCCCACGATCCCGGCGATGGGGCCGGCCATCTGGTGGGCAATACGTCCTACGAGGAGGGCGGTGGCGACACTGAGGAAACATTGAACCGCCTGGATCGAGCGGAACATGCCCGTGGAAATCCGCACGGGTGGATCCAGGTTGAATTTCGCGGAGGGGGTCCATTCGCGGCCTTCCTGTGGTGTCAGCCATTCGAAAGGCAGCAGGAAGAGGGCGTAGCCGGGTGAACGGATGTACTGATAATTCCGGGGGTGGCCATCCAGCTTGCCGTTCAGGATCGATCTGGCCTGGGCCAGGTATTCGATGCCGTCGTCGAGTTGCTGCATCGAAGTGTCCGGGTGCTCCCGGAGGCAGACAGGGATCCGCAGGATCAGACCCATCCCCAGGATTCCGGCGAGGACCCAGACGTGATGCCGGACGAGGGAGGTGCTGAACTGCTCAAGGAGGCGCTGCCATGGGGAAACGTGCATGATCTGGATCAACGGACGGCGGACGATGGAGGCGTCGATTCTTTGGGGTCAAGGGCATTGAAGGGCTCCATGCCCTGCCGGAGCATGCGGATGGGACCCCTGCCTGGAACCGCGGTCGCGACGTCCGGGTCACTGTTCCGGTTCAACCGGGCGCGAGGTTGGGCTGGCAGTCGTCGGCGGGCTTGGGAAGGGTGAGGCCATGGACGCGCTTCACGGTTTGGCCGGGATGGAAGGATTGGTTGGGCAACTGGACCGCCACCTGCGGCGTTCGCCACGGTTGGGAGTTGGCGTTTACCTGGCGCGGACAGCGGTGGTCGTGGGCGATGTCACCCTGGGGGACCACAGCAGCGTGTGGTATGGGGCGGTGTTGCGGGGCGACATCAATCGGATCGAAGTGGGGCATCATTCGAACATCCAGGACAACGCGGTCCTGCACCTGTCGGATGACTTTCCGTGCATCATCGGGAACTGGGTGACGGTGGGACATTCGGCGAACGTGCACGCCTGCACGATCGGGGATGAATGCCTGGTGGGGATGGGTGCGACGGTGCTGGACGGTGCGGTGGTGGGTGAGCAGTGCCTGATCGGCGCGCATGCGCTGGTCACGCCCGGGACGGTGATCCCGGCGGGGTCGCTGGTGCTGGGTTCGCCGGCGAAGGTGGTCCGGGCATTGAAGCCGGAGGAACGGGCGGGCCTGCGACACTGGGCAGCCAAGTATGTGGTGAATGGGGCGTACTGCCTGAAGCACGCGTTGCATGTTGGGGCACCGTTGGGGTGAGCCGTGGCTTGACGGGTCGGCGGAGGTCCGCGACAACCCGCCCTGCATGCAATCCGTCTCCATCGCCGAGATCGAACGTTCCATCCGGAACGTACCGGACTTCCCCAAGCCCGGGATCCAATTCAAGGACATCACTCCGGTGCTCGCGGATGGCCGGTTGTTCCGCGGGGCCATGGAGCACCTGCTCGCGGGGGTGGAACTGGGTGGTGTGGACAAGATCGTGGGCATCGACGCCCGCGGTTTCATCTTTGGATCCGCGGCGGCGGCGATGCTGGGCTGCGGGTTCGTGCCCGTGCGCAAGAAGGGCAAACTGCCATGGACGACGCACGAGCAGAGCTACGACCTCGAGTATGGCTCCGCGACGGTGGCGATCCACGTGGATGCCGTCCGTTCCGGAGAGCGGGTTCTCCTTCTGGATGATCTGCTGGCCACCGGCGGCACGGCGGCGGCCACGCTGGCGTTGCTCGACAAGCTGGGGGCTCGGGTTCTTGGCATCCGGTTCCTCATCGAACTGTCGTTCCTGTCGGGCCGCGATCGCCTGGGGAACCACCCGGTGAAGTCGTTGATCACCTACTGACGCACGTCCGACAACGCCCACAGGGATGATCCAGGACCTGGACCTGACGGTATTCCGGTTTTTCAACCAGTCGTTGGCGGTTCCGTGGCTGGATCCGGTGATGCGGTTCCTGAGCGGCAACGGGTATTTCATGCCGCTGGTGGTGCTGCTGGCGGTGGCGCTGTTGGGATGGGGTGGACGGCGTGGTCGGGTGTTCGTGGTGATGCTCGTGTTGGTGCTGGCGGTGGGTGATTCGCTCTTCGTCGGGGTGGCCAAGAAGCTGATCCGGCGGAACCGGCCGTTCGTGGATCATCCGGAGACGCGTTTGTTGGTCGGGCGCGGCAGCACGTTCTCCATGCCCTCGGGGCACTCGGCCATCTGGGGGGCGATCACGGCGGTGACGGCATTGGCGTGGCGACGCCGTGGGCTGACTGCGGCGGTGGGAACGGTCGGCGTCGGCGTGGGGATCTCGCGGATGTATCTCGGGGTGCACTATCCGACCGATGTCCTCGCGGGGTGGACGGTCGGGGTGTTGTATGGGGTTTGCCTGTCGCGGATGGCTGCGTGGGGTTGGGGGGCGATTGGCAGTCGGTGGTTTCCGGAATGGCACCGGGCGTTGCCGAATCTGTTGGATGCGGAATCCGGGGAACGGATGGCGACGCCGGCCCATGGTCATTGGGTGCGGTTGGCGCGGGCGCTTTTGGTGGTCCTGCTGGTCGGACACTGGATCTACGTGGGGCGCGCCTTGATCGAATTGTCCGAGGACGAAGCCTACCAGTGGGTATGGTCGAAGCGGATGGCGCTGTCGTACTACAGCAAGCCGCTGGGAATCGCGGTGGCGCATTGGATCGGGAACCTGGTGGGTGGGAACACCGAGTTCGGCGTGCGGTTCCTGCCACCGTTGTTGGCCTTCATCCTGGGGTGGATGCTGTTGAACTTCGTGGTTCGGCGGACGGACGGGCGCACGGGATTCCTGTTCGTGCTGGCCTTGCAGGCAACTCCGCTCGCGATGGTGGGATCGATCCTGCTGACGATCGATCCGTTGACGGTCTTCTTCTACACGATCGGGATGCTGGCGACGTGGCGGGCGATCACGGAGGACTCGACGCGCTGGTGGGCGGTGGTGGGTGTGACCCTGGCGGGAACGCTGTTGATGAAGTATTTCGCGCCTTTCCAGTTGGTGGCGATCTCGCTGGGCATCGCGGTGGTGCCGGGGGGGTGGCTGCAGTACAGGCGGCCGGGTCCGTATCTGGCGCTGGGAATCCTGGCGCTCGGGACACTCCCGATCCTGGTGTGGAATGCGCAGAACGGGTGGGTGACGTTCACCCATCTGAAGGAGCGCGGCGGGTTGCATCGGGAGTGGGAGTTTACCCTGCGATACCTGGGCGATTTCGTCGGGGCGGAAGTGGGCCTGTTGAATCCCATCTGGCTGGGGATGATGGCGGTGGCGTTGGCGGTCCTCGCGGTGCGGCGTGATGCGCCAGTGGTGGAACGGTTCCTGTGCGCCTTCTCGGCACCGATCTTCCTGTTCTATCTCGGGTACACCCTGCGCTCCCGCGTACACCCCAACTGGATTGCCGCGGCGATCATTCCGGGGTTGGTGGCAGCGACGTTGTATTGGCACCGGCGTTGGGCCGCAGGAGCCCGCGGGGTCGTGGGGTGGGTGCGGGCGGGTTTGCTGGTGGGATTGCCCGTCGTCGTGCTGCTGCATGACACCAACCTGATCGCGAAGGTGGCCGGGCAGCCGCTGCCGGTGAAACTGGAACCGCTGCGCCGGGTGCGCGGGCATCGGGAGTTCGCCCGTCAGGTGGCGTCGGTCCGAACCAACCTCATGGCGGAAGGGAAGCCGGTGTTCGTGATCGCGGACCACTACGGGCGCGCAGGGTTGCTCAGCTTCTACATGCCCGGCGGGCCGGAGTCGCTGCCGGATCAGCCGTTCATCTACGAGGCACGGTCGGAACACGTCCGGAGCCAGTTCCAGGTCTGGCCGGGGTACGGCCACCGGAAGGGTGAAACCGCGCTTTTCGTCCGGAAGAAGTCGGAGGATTCGGGTGACGGGTTACCGCCCTCTTTGTTGGAGGATTTCGAGACGGTGGAGCGGTTGGGGTCGCTGGATGTGGAGTACCGGGGACGGTTGTTCCATCAGTACGAGACCTTCGTGTGCCGGGGAAAACGGTGAGCGCGCACCCCACGCTTCGTCGGGACTGGGAGGTCCAGGATTACGCCCTCGGCGAGACGTTGGAGTCCGGACAGGCGTTTGGTTGGGATCGCGATGGCGACGGATGGACCGGGGTGGTTTCGGGGCGTTGGGTGCGGTTGAGCCAGTGCGGTGCGGTGATCTCTGCCGAGGTCGCGGAGCCGCTGACGGACTGGGGGTGGATCGAGTCATACCTCGACCTCCACGAGGACCTCGCGTCGGTGCTGGCGACGTTTCCGCAGGACGTCCCGCTGGGCGAGGCGATCGCGGCCTGCCGCGGCTTGCGTCTCTTGCGGCAAGAACCATGGGAATGTCTGGCCGGGTTCATCTGCTCCTCGACGAAACAGATCGTCCAGATCCGCCAGATCGTCCGGAACCTGCGCGAACGGTACGGGGCTCCCGTGGTGACGCCCGAAGGGGTTTCATCGGCGTTTGCGTTTCCGACGGTGGAGGTGGTGGCGGCGTTGGATGAGTCCGCGCTGCGGGCGTGCAAGCTCGGTTTCCGGGCCCCGTACCTGCTTGGGGCTGCGCGGCGCGTGATCGAGGGGAAGCTGGATCTCGCGGTGGTGTCGCGCGTCAGCCTGGAGGAAGCGCGGGCGCAGTTGATGGAGTTGTCCGGCGTGGGAAGGAAGGTGGCCGATTGCGCGCTGCTGTTCGGGTTCGGTCACCGGCAGGCATTTCCGGTGGATGTGTGGGTCCGGGTGGCGCTGACGCGCCTGTATTTTCCGCGGGCGCGGAAGGTCACCGCGCGTCGGATCGAGGAATTCAGCGCGTCCTACTTCGGGGTGAACGGCGGATACGCGCAGCAGTACCTCTTCCACTACGTCCGGACCCGGCTGGGGCGGGCGTGGGCCGCAGGGAAGGTGGACACCACCGGGGCGTCGCCGGCGCCGGTCAAGGCGGCCAGGGTGCGTCGGCCCTGAGCGGCGCGGAGGTGCGGACCTGGAGCCAGGGAACGTCCCGGGGGCCACGCGGGTTGGCGACGATCTTCCTGGCGAGGGTATCCGGGTCGAGCCACTTGCGGATCTCGGCGTGCCCGTCAGCGAAGGAGAAGCCGCAGGCACCGTTGTGGTAGTTTGCGGGGAGGTTGCCCCAGAGTTGGCGGCGATTGACGAAGACGAGGAAATAGCCGTCGTCGATGCCGTCCGGATGTTCATCGAGGAAGACGAAGGCTTCCGAAGGGGAAGGGCGTGTGATCTCGGAGCTCTTGCGGAAGGTGAAATGCGTCGCGCGGATCTCATCCGTGTACCAGCTGGCGCCGTTCATGTTTCCGTTCATGGAGACGGAGCGCACGCGGGGCAGGGTCCGCGTGCCGAAGCGTGCCGTGCTGATGTCCGCGGGGCATTTGTAGATTCCAAGGGCCTTGTTGTAATTCCAGAGCATCCCGCGGGGTGCCCGGAGGAGGTTGACGTTGGTGGCGTCCTGGGCGGTGGGCATCCAGCCTTCGACCCAGCCGATCTGGCCACCGGTGCCGTTGGGAACGAGGCGGTCGTTGTTGTCATCCGCGTACATCGACCACGCGAGGTTGAGCTGCTTGAGGTTGTTGAGGCAGGCGATGCCCTGGGCCTTGGTCTTGGATTTCGCCAGCGCGGGCAGGAGCATGCCGGCGAGGATGGCGATGATCGCGATGACAACCAGGAGTTCGATGAGCGTGAAGGCAGCGCGGCGGGAGCGCCGGAGCTTCGGGAAAATCGGTTTCATTGGTAGCGGCGTGGAAACCATGGCGGGAATGATGGGACATTGAACCGCTGCGGGACCCGTGGGAAGTGTGGAGTTCGCCGTGTGAAGGCCGGGTGCCCTCACCCGGCGGTGTCAGGGGAATTGGTGCCGCGCGTTGACTTGGGGGAATGTGGTTGCCAGCTTGTCGCCGCGATGAATCACGACCTGACCAAGATGCTGCAAGCCTGGCCTTATCAGCCGGGGCAGGTCATGGCGCGGCGCTTCAAGGGCCGCGACGGGCTTCAGAAGATCCAGTTGCGGGTGGACCTCGGGGTGTTGCAGATGAATGCCGAGGGCCGTCCGGACGGGAAACGGCCGATGGGACAGGAGACGTGGTTTGATGTGTACCGCACCCGGCTTGCGGAGCATCTGCTGGCAAAGGGAACTCCCGAATCGTTCCACCTCGGACTCGAGGAGTGTTCGAAGCTCCAGCAGGAGTGCATCCAGTTTCATCATCGGTACATCTGCCTGTTCCAGTTGGAGGATTACGAGGCGGTGGAGCGCGACTCGGAGCGGAACCTGGAAGTGTTCGAGTTCGTGGCGGAACACGCCGCGACGGAGGAACTGGCATGGTCGCTCCTGCAGTTCGTTCCCCAGTTGCTCCTGATGCGCACGCGGTCCCGTGGCACCGAGGCCCTCAAGGGCAACAGTTTTGAGCAGGCCGTTTTGCACATCCAGGAGGGGATTTCCGAGCTGGAGCGCTTCTACCAGGAGAATGAGCGCCTCGAGATGATGGAGACCAGCCCCGAGCTGGCGTCGCTTCGGGAGTGGTTGAATCAGGTCCAGAACCGTCGCCCGTTGTCCGAGAAGGAGCGCTTGGAGCGCGATCTGGCCGAGGCCATCCGGTTGGAGGACTACGAACGGGCGGCCCGGGTTCGGGATCAAATCCGCAAGATGCAGGCTTCCGGCTCCTGACCCGCTGCCTTAGCTTTCGGGCTTTCCGCTTCCTGCCCGCCAGAGCGTGGGCCGCGGAGCTGTCCAATTTTCAGGATCCCTATCTTTATGAGTCTCCAGTCCCAGATCGTCGATGCGTTGAAACAGTCCATGATCGCCAAGGACGCGGACCGCACCGGCACGCTCCGGTTGATCAAGGCCGCCCTCGGTTACGCCATGATCGAGAAGAAGGTCGAAACCCTGGGCGATGCCGACGTCCTGGCGGTGGTCCAGCGCGAGGCGAAGAAGCGCAAGGACGCCATCGACGAGTACGAGAAGGCCGGTCGCCCGGAACTCGCCGCGAAGGAATTGGCCGAGTTGAAGACGATCTCCGAGTTCCTTCCCAAGCAGCTGAGCCCGGAAGAGGTGGAAGCCCTCGTCCGCGACGCCATCGCCGAGGTCGGGGCCACCTCGAAGAAGGACATGGGCATCGTCATGAAGGCGGCGCAGGCCAAGGCCGCCGGCCGTGCCGACGGGAAGGCAATCAGCGCCTTAGTTGGTCGGTTGCTGCCGTAAGGCGCGCCGCGGCATCAGTCCCCGCCCGAGAGCACTTCCAGCGCGCGGATGGCGGCGGCGTGGCGGTTTTCGACGCCGAGCTTCTGATAGACGTGGGCGGCGTGCTTCTTGGCGGTGGCCGCGCTGATGCCAAGGACGAGGCCGATATCGGCGTCCGACTTGCCTTGGGACATCCACAGGAGGACCTCGGCTTCGCGGGTGCTGAGACCCAGCTTTTCGAGGGGAACGGAGCTGGAGAAGTCCGGCTTGAATCCGCCCCCGCTCTTTTCGCGGATTTCCTCACGGGCGAGGCGGATGCGGACGGCGTCGAGGAGTTCCTGGCGGTCGACGGGTTTGACCAGGTAATCGTCGGCACCGGCGGACATGCCGGCGCGGACGTCATGGCGCTCGCCCCAGGCGGTGAGGAAGATGAAGGGAACGAGCTGGGTGCGCGTGTCGGCGCGCAGGGCCTTGAGGACGCCATGGCCGTCGAGCTCGGGCATCTGGATGTCGCAAAGGACAAGGCTGGGCGGATCGGCGAGGGCGGACTGGACGCCCAGGCGGCCATTCTCGGCCGCGGAGACCCGGAAGCCCTCCATTTCGAGGACGGTTTCAAGGCTGCGCCGCATGGGCGCGTGGTCCTCGATG
>JBIKWS010000551.1:0-3606 GCA_044356195.1 Cyanophyceae cyanobacterium | reverse complement strand
GGCGTGCGGTAGCGCAGGGGGAGTTCGACGTTCTCGAGGGCGGAGGTGCGCGGCAGGAGGTTGAAGCTCTGGAAGACGACCCCGAGGCGTTGGTTCCGGAGATGCGCGAGCGCGGGCCGGTCGAGGCCGGCGACGTGGACATCGTCCAGGAGGTATTCGCCGGAGCTGGGGCGGTCGAGGCAACCGAGCGTGTTCATGAGCGTCGACTTGCCGGAGCCGCTGGATCCCATGATCGCGACGAAGTCGCCGCGTTCGATGGTGAGGGAGACATCGCGGACAGCGTGGACGGCGACGTCGCCCGACGCATAGGTCCGGCGGAGGTTCACGAGTTGGATGAAAGGCGCGGTGGAGCTCATGGCGTCTGGGGTGGGGGCGGCGGGACGAGGCCGGAGCCGCGGGTGGCGAGGGTTCGGGTGGCGGTGACAACGGGTGAGCCGGAGGCAAGGCCGGCGACAACCTCGGTCTCGACGCCATCGGAGATGCCGGGGCGGACGATGACCGGGCGGAGTTGGCCCGGGCTGGATCCCGGGATGTAGAGCAGGCGCTGGGTCCGTTCGAGGCGGGTCGGGGGCGCGCCTTCGAGGGTCACGCCTTCGGGCGGGGTGTAGCGGAGGGCGGCGTTGGGGACTTTGGTCACGAACGTGCGCCGAGCGACGAGGATGGCGACGTCGGCGGTCATGCCGGGGAAAAGGCGTTGGTCGGGATTGTCGACCGTGATCATCGTCTCGTAGGTAACGACGTTCTGCGAGGTGACGGGGGCTTTGCGGACCTGCGCGACTTTCCCGCGGAAGGTGTCCTCGGGATAGGAATCGACGGTGAACTCCACCTCCTGGCCGACGGCGACGAGGCCGATGTCCGCCTCGGAGACGGAGGCGTTGATGTTCATCCGGGTGATGTCCTTCGCGATGTTGAAGAGGACCGGTGTGGTCATCGCGGCGATGACCGTCTGGCCGAGGTCCACGCGCCGGGAGATGACGATGCCGTCGACGGGGGCGGTGATGCGGCAGAACTCCACGTTGGCACGGGCGCTTTCGACGACGGCCTGGCGGATGGCGAGTTGTGCTTCGGCCTGGGCGACTTCCGCGCTGGCGACGTCGAGGTCGAACTTCGAGACGGCGTTCACCGGGAACAGGGCGTTCTTCCGGGCGAGGTTCTGTTGCTTGAGCGTCAGCGTGGCCCGGGCGTGGGCGAGCTCGCCTTCGGCCTGGTTGAGGGTCGCACGGTAGAGCGTCGGGTCGATCTCGGCGACGAGCTGGCCCTGTCGGACGGGGGCATTGAAGTCTGCGTGGAGGGCGATGACCTTTCCGGAGACCTGCGCGCCGACATCCACGGAGACCAGCGCGCTGAGGGAGCCGGACGCGGTGATGCGTTGGACGAGCGGGCCGTTGGTGGCCGCGGCGGTGTCGAAGGTGGTCGAGGAGGATCCCGGAGGTTGGCATCCGGTGAAGGCGAGCACGCCGGCGAGGATCGCAACGGTGAGCCCGACAGGATGGAATCGTGGATGGGTGGATTTCATGGGTGGCTGGGTGGGTTCAGTTCCATCCGCCGCCAAGTCCCTTGAAGAGGACGATGCGGCTGGAGAGACGGGAGAAGGTGTTGTCGATGGCGCGCTGACGTGCGTCGAAGAGGTCCTGCTGTGCGACCAGGACATTGAGGTAGATGTCCTCGCCCTGACGGTACCGGGCCTGGGCGAGGTCGAAGCGGCGTTGCTGGGCGACGGTGAGGGATCCGAACGCGGTCGCCTGTGCATCGCGGGCCTCGATGGCGGCGAGGGCGTCGGCGACTTCGCGGAACGCGGCCTGGATGGCTTTCTCGTAGTTGGCGATCTCGATGCGGACGGTGATGCGGGCGGCGGCGAGGTTGGCGCGGTTCTCGCCACCGGTGAAGATGGGCAGCGTGACTTGGGGCGAGAAGCTCCACACGCCGGTGCCCGCGCCGAACAGCTTGGAGAGTTCGTCGCTGGTCGTGCCGGTGGACGTGGTGAGCCGGAGCGTGGGAAGGAACGCGGCGCGTGCGGCGCCGATGTTGGCATTGGCGGCGCGGAGCGTGTGCTCGGCCTGGAGGATGTCGGGTCGGAACTGGATCAGTTCGGAGGGAAGCCCGGCGGGAACGCGGGCCAGCAGAGTGTCGTCGAGCGGCAATGGGGTTGCGTCGAGTTCGGCGGGCAGCGCCTGGCCGAGGAGGAACTCGAGTCGGTTGCGCGCCTCGGCCAGTTGGAGCTGGGCTTCGAGCAGGCTGACGCGGGTGAACTCGACCTGGGCGTCGGCGGAGCGGAGGTCGAGTTCGTTGCTGGCACCGGCGTCCAGGGCGGCCTGGTTGAGGGTTCGGGATTCCTCGACGAGCCGGAGGGTTTCCGTGGCCAGTGCCAGTTGCTGCGTGGCGCGGCGGAGGTCGAGGTCGGCCGTCGCCACTTCCGCGACGAGGGAGACCTGCGTCGCACGGCGGGCTTCCTTCGTGGCAAAGAATTTCTCCAGCGCCTGCCGGTTGAGGCTTCGGACGCGGCCGAAGAGGTCCACCTCGTAGGCGGTGGTGCCCAGGCTGGCGGACCATTGGTCCCGGGTGATGCCACCCGAACGGGTGCGGTCGAAACCCCAAGTCGCCGTTTCACGCGGGAAGAGGGCTGAGCGTGAGATCCGGTACTGTGCCTGGGATTGGTCGACGCGCAGTGCGGCGGCACGGAGGTCCCGGTTGTTGGTCAGTGCGAGCGCGATCAGGTGCTGCTGCCGGGCGTCGGTGAAGAATTGGTTCCAGGGAATCGTGGCCGAAGCCGCGTTGGTATTGCCGGCTCCGGAATACGCCGGTGGAACGGGGGCCTCGGGGCGTTGGTAGCGCGGGATGAAGCTGCATCCGGTGACCATCAACATCGAGGCCAGCAGGAGCGCCTTTGCCTTCGTCATGCCCGGACGATGGAGCACGCCGGTGCGGTCGTCCGGCGCTCGGTGACGAGGCCCCGTGGGATGGGATGAAGCGGGCGAAAACGGGGATGTGGGGCTCAGTCAGGGGCAGCAACCAACTAACGTCTGCGATTGCGTCCATGGGCGTGGTCCGTCTCGCTGGCTGTGAGCGGCGTGGCGATGTCCTCATCGCCGTGGGAGGGGCTTTGTGAGACGGCGACGTGGACGTCGCCTCCCCGTCTGTGAGCGGGGTGGCGATGTCTTCATCGCCGTGGGAGGGGCTTTGTGAGACGACGACGTGGACGTCGCCTCCCCGATCGATTGGGGCAAACGAACATGTTGGCGGAGTTGGAGGGCAGTGGGACAGGGTGCAGGGACGGAGGGACGTGGCGCGGGACGAAGGAGGGAGTTTCCGGGACGAGGCGTCGTGGGAAGAAACTGGATGGTGGGTCCAGACGCGCATTGCCAGCGGCGGTGGGCAGCGGGTGAGAATGGGGCAGTGACGACGGAAGGTAATCCCGGCAGCGAAGAGGTGCGGAATGCGGACGGCATTCCGTTCCTTCCGTTCTGTGGCCTCGCCTGGTTGCTGTGGGCGGCGTTGATCCTCGTCACGGGGACGACCCTGTACGTGATCGCGATCGTGGATGCGGGGATGGCGTACCTGGTGGCGGTGTCGTTATGGGGGCCGTATGCGGCACTTTCACCGCTGGCG
>JBIKWS010000550.1:0-3611 GCA_044356195.1 Cyanophyceae cyanobacterium | reverse complement strand
GCCGTAAACGAGGGGGGATGGTTTGACAACACCCTCCGATCACGACACCCCACGCTCGCCGCAGCAACGGCAACAATCCCCACCCGGACAACCGCAAAGAGACTGAAGGCGGATCGGATCGGTGAAGGTTGGCTCCTTCCATGCAGTGGTTCACGCATGGGTTTCCGAACACCACCAGCCCACAGGAGTTGCCAAAGTCCCAATCCGCCAGCGCCCAGCCCCGTCGAATCCCAACGGGATTCTGGCTCCCAGCCCAGGGTTGCCGAGCTTGCGAGGCTACCCTGGGTTCCCGATCCATCCCAACCCAACCGCATCGCGGTTGTGGCCACCCCCGATTTCATCCCTCGCGCCGACCTGGCCACAACCGCGTTGCGGTTGGAACGTCAATCACGAGGAACCCCAGGGTTGTCCTCGTTCCTCGGACCAACCCTGGGCTGCGGGCCTCAACGCCGTTGGCGTTGGGAAATGGACCGTGCCGGCTGGTGGGGAAGTCGCCAGTTCCCAGTCACCAGTTGCCCATGATCCGCCGCGTGGGGGCACGCAGCCTTCAATTAGCGAGGATGAAGGCCGGGTGCCCTCACCCGGCGAGAGTTGCCAGTCTCCAATTCCCAGTTCCGCCCCCCTTACGGCACAACCGGCTTCGGCTGGGCTGCCTCCCACTCGGCCTGCGTGACGACCTTGTCAACGTGGGTGAAGACGAACACGCCGCGCTTGTTCCCGACGAGGATGTCCGGTTTTCCGTCCCGGTTGTAATCCGCCGCCTTGACCTCCACGCCGGTGCCGGAGGCGTCGTCGACCAGATGCGGCACCCAGTCCACGGACTTGTCCGCGCCGCGCTTGAGCTGGAACCAATACAGCAACGGCGTGGCGTTCGGCTCCGGATCCCCGGCTGGGCCATGCGCCCAGAACCGCTTGCCGGTGATGATGTCCTTCAGGCCGTCCCCGTCGATGTCGACGAGGTCGATTCCGTGGATCTGCGAGAAGTGCACCCCGTACTTGTTCTCGGTGGGGAGCTTGTTGACGAAGATGTGTTCCTTGAACTTGATCTCGTTGCCTTCGCGGTATTGCTCGAACCAGGCCAACCCGTAGCCGTGGCCGGCGAGGCTGCTGATCACGTCGTTCAATCCGTCCCCGTTCACGTCGTAGGCGTACATCTGCGCGCCACCGATCCCGAACGTGTACGGGTGATGCTTCCACACGGGGTCCCCGGCCAACGACGCCGGCTGTTCCCACCAACCATCCTTCTCCAGCAGATCCTTCCGGCCGTCGCCGTTCACGTCGCCGACGCCCATGCCGTGGGTGAACTTGTGATAATTCTTGTTGGGCGACAGGGCGTGCCACTTGAACCGCGCCGTGGGATTCGCCGGGTCCACCTCGGCCCATCCGTAGGAACCCTTCGACGAACACACGATCTCCGGTCGACCGTCCCCGGTGATGTCGGTGAATGTCGGCGACTCGTTGTCGGTGACGTCGATCGCGACGTGCCGCTTCCAGTGACCCCCGGCACCCTTCGGGTTCTCGAACCACCACGACTCCGCGCCGGGGAATCCCAGGATCAGGATGTCCGTCCATCCGTCGCCGTTGAAGTCGTGGCTGAAGCCGAAGAAATTGTCGGAGTACTCGTTCTCGTTTCCGAGGGACCCCTTGTAGCCCGCGAACTCGACAGGCTGCCCGTTCTTGGTGCTCTTCGAGCGTCGGGTCGCGGGTGCGTACTCATGGCGCGTCTTGAAGTCGGGCCCCTGATACCAGTAGGGCCCGGAGACCACGTCCATGACCCCGTCCTTGTTGAAGTCCCCGAATCCGGCGCCCTCGGACCAGAACTCATCGGTCAACTGCTGCTTCGTGAACGTGTGCAGGGTGGGTTTGCTGCCGTGCCCATCGGCCGTCGTGCAACCGCTGCTCAAGGCCAAGCCGGCAAGCGCCACGGCGCCGACCATCCATTTCGGGGAAATCATGTCCCCTTTGTCGCGACCCATCCCGGCAGGGTCAAGGCCGCAACACGTTGTGGTGAGTGTTCCCAGTTCCCATCCTGCGCCGATCCCGGAGGTCTGTACGCCGGAGGCGTTGCAGCCGATAGCCCCGGGTCGTGCGAAGCACGCACCCGGGGAATGGCGTGTCGATTGTGAATCCGCACCCCGGAGGGGTGCGAAGATCCGGCAGTCTGCAACCCCTGCCGGGGTAGGTGACTCCTTGAGTCACCCGAACCCGGGGTTGCTTCGCACCCCGGCTATACGCTTCAACGCCTCCGGCGTACCCAGGAGGCACCACCCTGGACTTCCGGTGTCAGCACCTGCGGTCACAACTTTCATCCAGGACGTGACACAAACTGGGGACTGGCAACTTCGCCTGGAACCGCCGCGTGACCTCGGCTACCCGCGGGTCACGGCAGCGGACGCCAATTCATGTGACGGTAGCGGTCGTAGACCCATCGGAAATCGACGTTCCGGCCATTGCCACCCGCCCAAAAGAAACTGTCCTTTCCCGCCGAGGAATCCTTCGCAGCCTTGATCGTCGCGGCGTCTACCCACTTCCGTGCTTCGGAGTGACCGTCAGCGAAGGCGAACGTACTCACGTTGCCATGGAAAACCGCGAAGGGATCCACCCAACCCGGCGGGCTCACATCGATGACCCAGGTGCCATTGTTGTAACCGCGCGAATCCGCCTCTTCGATGAACACCATCGAATTCGAGGGCTCCTGGATGTCGGTGGACTTGGTGAACAACCGGATGCCACCCCAGCCAAGCCCGTTCATGCCGTCGGCCTTCGAGTAGCTGTCGTAGGCCCATCCGCGGCCCGGCTTGTTGTTCTTGGTCCGCAAATCGCCGGGACAGTGATAGGGCTGATAGCCCGGGCAATACTTGCCCAAGGGCGAATTGCTGAAGCCGACCTGCACCCGGCGCATGGCCTCGGTCACCGTGATGCCGGCCACAAGCCCCGGGGTGGGTCCCCGCCAGAATCCTCCGGCGATCAATTCAACGTTCCCCGGGCGCGTTGCCGTGATCTGTTCGCGGTTGTCATCGGTGTACATCTGCCAGGCGAGGATGATCTGCTTCATGTTGCTGAGGCAGACGGCTCCGGTGGCCTTGGACTTGGCCCGCGCCAACCCCGGAAGCAGCATCCCGGCGAGGATCGCGATGATCGCGATCACCACCAGCAACTCAATCAAGGTAAATCCCGCGCTTCTCGTACGCGTTGGCCGGTCTTTCATCGGGGTCATTTCAGCAAACTCTGCCGACCGAACCCGACAAGCCATCCCCAGTTCAGGGGAGTCCTGAAGCCACGTGTTTACCCCCCACCCGTTTTCCCCATGAACTCCCGCGTCCGCGGGTGCTGGGGATTGTCGAGGACCGCCTCCGGCCGACCCTCCTCCACGACCTGGCCGCCATGGAAGAACCGGATCCGGTCCGAAACATCGCGCGCCAACTGGAGGTCGTGCGTCACGAGAAGCATCGTCAGCCCATCGTCCGCCAACCGGCGCAATACATCCCTGACCTCCTCGCGCAACTCCGGATCCAACGCGGACGTCGGTTCATCCAGCAGCAACACCGCCGGACGCATGGCCAACGCGCGGGCAATCGCCACGCGCTGCTGCTGGCCTCCGGACAGCTGGG
>JBIKWS010000549.1:0-3629 GCA_044356195.1 Cyanophyceae cyanobacterium | reverse complement strand
AGGGGTTGCAGAGTCCCGAATCTTCGCACCCCGCCGGGGTGCGGATCCGAATCGACACGCCATTCCCCGGGTGCGTGCTTCGCACGACCCGGGGCTATCGGCTCCAACGCCTCCGGCGTACAGACTCTGGCATGGGGCCACTTCCCCCCGTGTCGACCACGTGCCCCCACGTGGCGGATTTGTGCCCCACTCCGGGTGAGGTCACCCGGATCTAGGTTCTGGAAACTGGGATCTGGGAACTCCCCTGAAGGCCATGTGCCCAAGGCGCTGGGAACTGGCAACTGGCCACTCAAACGAAAAGGTCGCCCATCCCAGACCCCCCGGCCGGAAACAGGCGACACTGTCTGATCAGCCAAACAGGGCTGATCGTCGAAGATGTCTTCGGGCTCAGGCGTTGACCGCCTTCTGCGCCTTCCGGCGGCGGGCCACCCACACGCCACCGACGAGGAACAATCCCATCGTCATGTACGTCGCCGGTTCCGGCGTGCCCGTCAGCGCCGCCACGTTCAGCGCGCCGATGTCGATCGCGAACAAAAGGTCGTTGAAGTCACGGTCGCCACCGCCGAGCAGGTCCTCGAACCCGATCACCAGGTACGAATCATAGATCGTCGCGAAGGACACCACGTGATTGATCCCGTCCGGGTTCACCGAGATGTCCGTCGAGTAGACTTCACCGGGCTTGCGGGTCGCGCCGTTGGCGATGAGGAAGAAGTCCAGCTTCTGGCCGCCGAGGATCGTGCCGAGGTCGACGAAGTCGCCGGCCTGAAGCGGCGTGGAGGCCGTGCGGCTGCCGCCGGTGGAGGCGTTGGGGAAGATGAGTTCCGGGTTGCCCGACTTCACCCCGCCGCCCGCCGTGTTGAACCCAAGCGAGTTCTCGTAGCCGGCCCCTTCGCCGATGAAGTAGGCGCGGACGTTGGAATCGGTGGCGAGCTTGAGCTTGTTGGGATCGAGGAGATGGGCCGTATCGTTGACCTTCTTGCCCTCGGCGAGGGCCGTGTTCAGGTACTTGGAGAGTCCGGGAAGAACCGAGGTCTGGAAGGTGGCGGAGGCGGTGTCGGAACCGGCGAGCTGGACCTTGTCGACGATGTCGAGGCCGAAGGGCCGGGCGGCCGACTGGACTGGCGAGGCCGTCTGGGCGAAGGCGTTGAGGCTGAAGGTGGCGACCGCCGCGGTGGCGAGGAGGGTAACGATGTTCTTCATATTCGATGGACTTCCATTGCAGCCGGGATGCCAAGAAGTGGTGACCCGTCTCGAAGCGCTGCTGGTGAACGCTTTACAGAGATAAACGAACCCAAACCCTCCCCGTGCAACCGCCCTTGAACCCCCTCTGCATGGACTGCATTCCTGCGGATGCAATGCGGGGCCACGATCGTGCAGGAAGCCGGACGAACAGGTTCCCCACCGCCGGTGGCGTTGCGGTCGCCAGCCCAGATGACCGAGGCGCGCTCTCGTCGGTATCGGCATCGCAATCGGCATCGGTATCGAGTCCGAAAGCCCGGTAGGATCAGAGCAACGATTCCGATCCCGATTCCGACTCACTGGGAACTGGCCTCTGGAAACTGGGAACTCCCCCTGTAGGCCACATGCCCCCACGTTGCGCATTGGCTTGGCTTCAATGTTGAAACTGAAAACTTCCACCTCCCCTCCCCCCTTCCCCCCGAAAAGGGGCAGGAGCCCTCGCTTGACGCAGACGAAATGAATGACGGAGGCTCAGCCAAGTCAGTATCCCGCCATGAACGCATCGCAGAATTCTCCCACCCGTCGCGATTTCCTCCGTTCCAGCTCCGCAGCTGCCGCGGTGGCTTTTGCAGCCCCCGCGATCCTTGTCCGCGAGCAGGCCTTCGCCCAGAACTCCAACACCCTGAAAATCGGGTTGGTGGGCTGCGGTGGCCGTGGAACCGGAGCCGCCGGAAACGCCCTCACCGCCGACCCCAACATCATCCTGTGGGCCGTCGGTGACGCCTTCCCCGAACCCCTGAACGGTTCCGTCAAGGGCCTCAAGGCCGACTTCGGCGGCCGCATCCAGACCGAGGAGCGCCAATATGTGGGCCTCGACGCCTTCCAGAAGGTCATCGATTCCGGCGTCGACGTCGTCCTGCTCGCGTCGCCTCCGGGATTCCGCCCCGTCCACCTCCGCTACGCCATCGAGAAGAACAAGCATGTCTTCTGCGAGAAGCCGATGGCGACGGACGCCCCCGGCATCCGCCACGTCATGGAGTCCGTGCGGATGTCGAAGGAGAAGAAGCTGAACCTCGTCGCCGGCTACTGCTGGCGTTACGACCTTCCCCGCCAGGCATTCTACCAGCAGATCCACGACGGTGGCCTCGGCGAGGTTGCGGCCGTGTACGGCACGTACCTCACCGGCCCCGTGAAGCCGATGCCGCCTGCGCACACCCGCCCCGCCGGCATGAAGGACCTCGAGTGGCAGATGCGCAACTGGATGAACTTCACCTGGCTCGCCGGCGACGGCCTCGTCGAGCAGTGCATCCATACCGTCGACAAGGTCCTGTGGACCTTCCGCGACGAACCCCCGATCAAGTGCACCGCCAACGGCGGCCGTATGCACCCCAACGGCGAAGGCAACATCTACGACCACGTCACCGTCGTTTATGAATGGGCCAACGGCGCCCGCGGCGTCGTCGCCCAGCGCCAGATCGCTGCCTGCCATTCCGAGAATTCCGACTACGTCCTCGGCACCGCCGGCAAGGGCTGGTCGGGTTGGAACGCCCCGTACATCAAGTCCGGAAACGAGATCAAGTGGCGTTACAAGGGCGACAAGCCGGACATGTACGTCGTCGAGCACCAGGTGCTGTTCAAGTCGATCCGCGAAGGCCGCTTCCACAACGACGGCGATCGCATGGCCAAGAGCACCCTGGCCGGCATCATGGGCCGCATGGCGGGTTATACCGGTCAGGAAATCTCCTGGGAACAGGCGCTCAACTCCCAGCAAAGCCTCGTCCCCGCGAACCTGAGCTGGGACATGACCCTGCCCATCGAGCCGATGGCCATCCCGGGCAAGACCAAGTTCATCTGATGCCCACGCGGTGGCCGGGTGGCCACACTCCCCCTTCCACCGCCCAACGGCCGCGTGCAATCCACGCGGCCGTTTTTGCATCCGCCGCCACTCCGACCGTCCCACCTCCTGTCTTCACTCACACCCCGTTGTTCCCATGAATCGTCGTTCCTTCCTCTCCGCCGCGGCCATCGCCGCCGCCGCCGCGACCCTGCCCGCACTCCACGCAGCCGATACCAAACGCCGGATCCGCAAAGGCATCATGTGGGGTACCGTCGGGGTCAAGGGCTCTGTCCTTGAGAAGGCGCAAGCCATCAAGGCCGCCGGATTCGAAGGCGTCGAACCCATGGGCGGCATGAACCAGGACGAAGTCCTGAAGGCCCTCGAAGCCACCGGACTCAAGGCCGGCTCCGTCTGCTGCCACACCCATTGGGCAAAGCCCCTCTCCGATCCCAACCCCGCCGTCCGTGCAGTCGGCCTCGAAGGCCTTCGCCAATCCCTCCGCGACGCCAAGCACTACGGCGCACCCGCCGTGCTCCTCGTGCCCGCCGTCGTCGACGAGAAGGTCTCCTACGCCGACGCCTACAAGCGTTCCCAGGAGGAGATCCGCAAGGCC
>JBIKWS010000548.1:0-3633 GCA_044356195.1 Cyanophyceae cyanobacterium | reverse complement strand
CATTGGTTGGTTTGGAGCTCATGTTCGCCATTTCCCGGAGGCCCTGCAGGATTTGACCCGGCGCACCCTTCTCAGGATCGCCTCGTCACAGGGCTTCTACGAGGCGGAGGTTCATATCTATGGATCTTTCGAGGAGAGGGTCAGGACGATCCTTGCCGCCTGAATCAATCGTCACGAAACCAACCATCCGGTTGGGTGCGGAGGTTATTGGCAAGTTCACTGACCCGGGATTCTGCGGTCAGCGATAGGCGCTCGACTCGCGGACGGCAGCAGCAACGTGTGGCGGCAGGAGATGGTCCACAGGTTTTCCAGCGCGGATGCGGTCGCGGATCTCGGAGGAGGAGACGGAGAGTGGCCAGCCACGGAGTGGGCGGACCCGGAAGGGTTCGGGTGCCGGGACCGGCGGACTTCCCGGACGTGGGATCATGATGAATTCAACCGTTCGGGCCAGTACCTCCGCTTCCCGCCATTGATGGAGGGTCGGGACGTGGTCGGCTCCGATGAGCCAGCACAGTTCCGCGGAGGGATGTCGGGCGGCAAACTCACGGATGGTGTCGATGGTATAGCTGGTCCCACCCCGACGGAGTTCGAGGTCGTCGACAGCGAAGTCCGGTCGTCCAGCGAGGGCGATCCGGAGCCATCGGAGGCGCAGCGCATCAGGGGCCGGGGCGATACCGGGCTTGAACGGCGAGCGGGCGGCCGGGATGAAGACGATGCGGTCGAGCCTCATCTCCTCGCAGGCGGCCTCGGCCACCAGCAGGTGACCCAGGTGCACGGGATCAAAGGATCCCCCGTAGAGACCGATGCGCATGGCGGGTTCAGCAACAGTGGTTGATGCCGTCGAATCGCTTCTCGGCGGCGGACACATAGGCCTGTGCGCGGGCTTCGTCGGAGACGGCTTCCCGGACCTCGGGAACATCGATCAGCACGCGCGGTCCGCAGGCGGGAGCACGGGTCGAGACCGCGGTGGCTGCGGCGTGGTCGATGGTGTCCTGGTCCGTGAGATGCCGAGCGAGACCGACCGCGATGGCGACCGCACCGAGGGCGGATGCCGGGACGTGCGGATCGAGGGGACGCAGGACGGGATCGGACTCGCGAAGGTCTGGGGTGCGCGAACCGCGGACGAGCCGGGACCATTCGTAGAGGGCGACCAGGATCACGATGCTTGCGAGGCTCAGGAAGGATCCGGTGACCACGAGATCGATGAGGTTGTTGGACCGAAGGGCTCGATTGACGTCGACGGCTTTTGCCGCGGCTTTCGCTGCGGCGGTTTCCGCAGCCCCGGCTTGGGCGAGTGCTTGCTCGAGGGCTGGGAGCTTGGCGTCGAAATCGCGAACGGCGGCGAGGAAGCCGATGCGCGGGGTGGGGTGGAACATCTTCTGGTAGCCGGCCGTGAACGTCACCGTGAGCAGCCAGCACAGGGGCAGGAGCGTGACGAGCGCGAGGGCAGGGGAGCGTTTGCGGGCCAGCGCCATCTTCAGGAGGATGGTCGTCGCGAGAATCAGGGCGATGGAGGCAAGCAGTTGGTTGGCGATCCCGAACAATGGCCACAGCGAGTTGATGCCGCCCAGGGGATCGCGCACGCCCTGGATGAGGAACCAACCCCACGCCCCGACAACCAGAACGGACGCGAAAAGGTTGGGGCCAAGGGCGCGGGTATCCCCGAACGAAGGATGCAGGTGGCCGAGGAAATCCTGGAGGAGATAGCGTCCGACGCGCGTGCCGGCATCCAGCGTGGTGAGGATGAACAGCGCCTCGAACATCACGGCGAAGTGGTACCAGAGCCCAAGGCCGCGTCCGCCGGTGACCTGCTTGAAGATCTGCGCCATTCCCACGGCGAGGGTGGCCGCGCCGCCGGTGCGACCGTAAAGGGACTTCTCCTCGACCTCCTGGGCGAGGGATTCCATGACGCCGGGCGCGAGGTGGAATCCCGTGGCATTCACGCGCTGGAGGATGTCGGCGACCTGGGCGGCTTCGGTGGCACCGGCACCCTTCACGTTCATGGCGAGGTAGACGCCGGGATCGAGGGTGCATGCGGCCACCAGCGCCATGATGGCGACGAGGGATTCCAGCAGCATCGCACCGTAACCGACCGGGCGGGTGAACCGTTCCCGCGTGATGATCTTGGGGGTGATGCCGGACGCGATCAGCGAGTGGAATCCGCTGATGGCCCCGCAGGCGATGGTGATGAAGCAGAAGGGGAAAAGCTTGCCGCCAACCACCAGGCCCTTGCCCTGGACGGCGAAGTCGACAAGGGCGGGCATCTTGAGCTGGGGCAGCACGGCAATGACGCCCGCGGCGAGGGCACCGATGGTGCCCAGCTTCATGAAGGTGGAGAGGTAGTCACGGGGAGCCAGCAGCAGCCAGACCGGCAGGACCGAGGCCGCCAGTCCATACACGATCAGTGACCACGCGAGGGGCTCCGCCTTCATCGTGAAGGCATTGGCGAGGTTCTCGTGGGAGTGGACGTATTGGCCGCCCCAGACGGCGAGCAGCAGCAGCACCACACCGCCGATCGAGGCTTCCAGCGTGCGGCCGTGGCGCAGGAACCGCAGATAGCCTCCCATCATCATCGCGATGGGGATGGTGGCCCCGACAGTGAACACACCCCACGGACTCTCCGCGAGCGCCTGCACCACCACGAGGCCCAGCACCGCCAGCAGGATGATCATGATCGCAAGGATCGCCACCAGCGCGACGCCCCCAGCGAATCCGTTGAGTTCCTCCTTCACCATCTGGCCCAGCGATTTTCCGTTCCGCCGCATCGATCCAAACAGGATCACGAAATCCTGCACGGCCCCGCCCAGCACGACCCCGATCAGGATCCACAGCGTCCCCGGCAGGAATCCAAACTGCGCTGCCAGCACGGGACCGACCAGTGGCCCTGGCCCGCTGATGGCCGCAAAATGGTGGCCGAACACGATCCACGGATTCGTCTTCACGAAGTCCTGACCATCCTCCCGGACCTCGCACGGCGTGGAGCGTCGGTCGTCGAGCGCCAGCACCCGTGCCGCAATCCACTTGGAGTAGAAGCGGTACCCGATGGCGTAGGTGCACAGGGCGGCGACAACAAGGTACCCCGAGTTCAGGGCCTCGCCGCGACTGCGGGCGATCGCGGAGTAACACCAGGCACCGGTCCCGGCGACGAGCAACCAGATCAGGATGGCCAACGGCTTCGGCATGCGGGGGAGAGTATCAGGGTGCTCGGGGGGGAGTTTGAAGTTTGAAGAATGGGCATTTGAGGGAGGCAGCTTCCTGTGATTGATCCGCAATTGGGCAAATGCTTGGCGATGGATTGGGTTTGGATGGACAGTCCAACAGCCCGCAACGTTCTGGCGGGGCAGATCACTTCCATCGGTAACCATTCTCCATTCGGCGACGTAGAAATGGGTCGTTGAAGCTGAAGACCGATTATGACACGGCTTGGAAGGCCACACTGGAGACATTCCTGCCGGCCTGTATCGAACTGACGTTCCCGCGGCTCGCCGCGCTGATCGACTGGTCAGTTGCGCCTGAATTCCTGGACACCGAATTGCAGGAAATCGTCCGCGGCTCGGCGACGGGGCGGAAGCGGGTCGACAAGCTCATCAAGGTGCAGCGCAAGGATGGGTCGTCGGAACTGCTCCTGATTCA
>JBIKWS010000547.1:0-3640 GCA_044356195.1 Cyanophyceae cyanobacterium | reverse complement strand
CCGTTCCCGCGACATCGGCGATTGCCTGACCCACCACCGTCTGCAGGACAGCCGTGCCCGAGGAGGCCGTCCCGCCACCCGATGTCACGGATCCAACGCCAGGTTCCAGCCCGGCAGCCTGGCCTGCCCACGCCAAAGCCACCGACGCGAAGAGCGCCCTTGAAAAGGACCTCATGGCTGCCCTCCTCCCGGCGCCGCAACAACAGCCGCCTGCTCGCCGGTGGCATCATCCCAATACCGACGCGACACCACCTGCCCGGCGTCGAGGACCACTTCAGCCTTGGGATTCCCGCTCGGGTACCACGACCGCGCCGTCCCGTGGGGTTCCCCACGACGCATCTCCATCTCCTCGGCCAACGTCCCATTCGTGTGCCAACGCTGGAACCGTCCCTCCAGCACGCCCGCCTGCGTCGTCGCCACCGAATGCAAGGAGCCGTCGATGGACCACTTGGTCACCGTCCCCTCGCTCCGGCCGTTCACGAAGGACTCGCGCACCTGCGGCACCCCATTCGTGTGCCAACCCTCCGATAGCCCATGAAGAACCCCATTCGACACGAACGAGCGCGACCGCAGGATTCCACTGGCGTAGGCCTCGGTCAGCCAACCGCTGAACACCTCCGTCGTCCCCTTCCGCACCAACCGCCCTGCCTGCTGCTCCACCTCGGTCGTCCGGACCACCGGCCATTCCTTCTCGGGCACGGGCCTGCTTTTGCCCTTCATGAACGGCAGCATCAGGCCTCCCAGCAGCAATAGGCAAAAGGCCGCGACCGCACTCCGCGGCCAGCGGGCCACCTCAACGGTCGGATGCATAGGGGATGCCATCGGCACGAGGTTCGCGGACGCTCAATGCACCATCACCTTGAAGAACCGGGGCACCTCGCCGCCATCGGCCGCAGGCCCGACGGTCACCCGCACGGGCCGGACATCCGTGGCCACGTACAAGCCCTGCTCCGGATTCGTCCCCACCTGGAAGTTCACCGGACTCCAACTCTTCATGTCGCTCGACGCCTCGATCGTATAGGTCCGACCCCGGATCGCCGTGAACTCCAGCTGCGAACGCCCCGCCTCGACCCCGCGGATCGCCAGCGTGAACCCGTCTTCCGGATCAAACGCATACGTCCCCGCGAGATATTCCTCGAGGTTCGACATCCCGTCGCCGTCGTCGTCGCCGCCGGGGCGGATGTCGGCCAACGTCTTCGTGCCACCACTGGCCGCCATCAAGGTCCGTTCCCAGGCGTCGGGCATTCCGTCCCCGTCCAGATCCTCGCCCAGCGTGAGGTCCACGCGCGACAGGCCACCGGCCTTGGTCACCAGCGAAGCCACCCCGTTCATGTGGATCGGCACGTAGGTCACGTTGCCGATCTTCACGCGCATCCGGAACGGCACAGCCGGCAACTGGGCCGTGGGCTTGTAACGCTGCGCCGTCACACCGCTGTCCAGCGGGATGGCCAGCCGATAGTTCCCCTCGATGTCCGCCACGGAGGAGACCCCCGCCTTGGACACCGTGGTCCCACCGACCTCCAACAGGACCTGCGCCTTTGGATCGTCCAGCGGATTGCCCTGCTCATCCCGGACCAGACCATGGACCAGATGATGGGGCGCCGGCGGGAAGGCCAGCAGCACGCCGGACAGCCCGACCACCACCGCACCCGCGATCCGGCGGACCCAGGGATTCGTCATTCGATGATTCATAAACTTCTGGGATCGCCGATCAGTTGCCCGAGTAGGAGTACGTCACGAAGTGCAGCTTGATGTCCTTCACCGACTGGCGGAACCGATCCAATCCCTCCTGCGGATTGGCCAGCAGCTCCCGACCCGGGATCACCAGCTTCCACTGGCTGTTCCAGACCGAGCGCCCGATCAGACGGCTGTTGGCAAACTGCGAACGCTGGAGCGTCCCAGTGCCCGTATAGATCTGCGGCGAGAACCACGTTGCCGAGGGCACCGGACGGAACGCCTGGTGCTTCCTCAGCTCGAACAGCGGTTCCGAGAGCGAATCCGCCGACTGATAGAGCTGCTTCGTCGTGAACTGCGATCCGCCGATGTTGAACGGCATGGGGATGGCCAGGTCCTCGACCTGCCAGCTCCGGATCGTGCCCTGGTCCCCGAGCGGCGGACTCCGCATGGAATCCACACCCACCGGGATCAGGTAGACATAAGGAGTGGCCGACAGCCCCAGCGGATCCAGGAACCACGAACCGGGATCGGTTGGAGAAGTACCGCCACCGGTTCCCACGGCACCGCCATTCGCCGACGGCGTCGCCATCCCTCGATACCCTTCCAACGCGACGCCCACACTGTGGACCTTGGTGGCGAACGCCGTGGGGCTGAACTTGCTGTCGCCCGAGGCCAACGGACGCCCGAACAGGTTCAACCCATCGGTGACCGTCGTGGAGAACGTGAAGACCAAGCCCGGCACCGGCAACCCGCTGCCATTGTTGATCTGCATGCAGTGACGCCGGACGTCCGCGTCCTGCAAGAGGTCACCGCGATAAGCCTCGTTGAGAACATTCTTCCAGTTCGTATCCCCATCCGTGCCCGGGAGGATGCGGAAATTCTCCGTACGCAAGGAAACCGTGGTGCCGTAGGCATCCGGGTTGTTGAAGCCCAGTCGGCCGCGCAGGACCTCCCAGTCGGCCTTCATCTCGGCCAGGGCGCTGGACAGGCCCGGATCGCCGGTATTGCTGCCAGCGAACTGAGGCTCACCGGCCTTCATCATGCCCAGCGAGCGGGAAGAGACGATCCGGTTCACGAAGTCCCGGCCCGTGCTGGTTCCCAGCAAACCGGTCTCGTAGTCGTAGGCATTGGCCGCCATCAAGGCGTAGCGCGAGGCCAGATCCAGCAGGGTCTTGTAGCGCTCGAGCTTCTCGTTGCGGAACACCCGGAAGGCGGCATCCCGCGTCCGATACCCCTGCACGATGGACGCCGAGTGCTGCCGGAAGGCCATCCGTTCGGCCTGGATGCGATCGCCCTCCGCCAGAACCGCACGGAGCGCACGCTTGCTCTCATCAAAGACCAGCATCGCCCCCTGGATCTCATGGTACTTCAATTGGCTATCCTCAACCATCAAGTTGAACTCATGCGTCCAGATTTCGATTTCTTTGTCCCGGTCCAGGACACCCAGAATATTCCACTCGACTAGGTCCCGCGTGGTGTCCTGAACCTCCCGAAGGGTCTTGGTGACCGTGTTGCGGAAGATCTGGAGCTTGTCGGATACCGATTTGGTGGTGCCACCAGCAGCCTTGAGTGCCGCGCGCCCAGCCGACGTCAGGTCACCACCGGAAGCCACGCCCGCGATGAACCCGCTGGGCAACGCTTCAGCAAGGCCATCCGCTGTCAGGATGATGTCCTCCTGGATGGCATCCTGGACGATCTGGAATATCTCATTGGCGAATTCCGCCTTGCGAACGATGAACTCAGAGGACCAGAGCCCCGCTTCGGCGATGCGTGCCTTCTCCCATCGTAAATCATCCCGTTTAAAGTTCTTGATGTACTTGAAGAGGCTGGCGTTGGCATTTTGGAGGCTATTGACGACTTCCGCCAATGCGCCGTGCGCATCAATCTGGTTGTTGATCGCAATCTGAACCTTCCCGGGAGACAGCCGAACTCCCTGCCAATCATCCGGCTTCGCCTGGAAACC
>JBIKWS010000545.1:0-3651 GCA_044356195.1 Cyanophyceae cyanobacterium | reverse complement strand
TGGATGTCCCCGACCGACGCAGCGGTGGTGACCTCGAAGGTTCTGAAGGTGCGCTTCACCGAGTACGACTGGTCGCTCAACGACACCGCCAAGCCGTGAGCACCGCCCAGTCTACGCCCACCTCCGGTCGGAACTGGGCTGCCCTGGCAGGTCGCGTGTTCCTGTTCCTGGTTCTGGCCGCCGCGCTGTTTGCCGCGGCGCGCTGGTTGCCCATCCCCAGGCTGATCCAGTGGGTTCGTGACCAAGGCCCGTGGGCACCGGTCCTCTTCATCCTCGCCTACGTCCTCGCCTGCGTCTTCCTGCTGCCCGGTTCATTGCTCACCCTAGCCGCCGGCGTCCTGTTCGGTCCGATCTGGGGCACCCTCTGGACATCCATCGGGGCCACCCTCGGTGCTACCGCCGCCTTCCTCACCGGACGCTTCCTCGCCCGCGATTGGATCCAGAAACGCATCCAGGCGCACCCACGCTTCTCCGCCATCGACGCCGCCATCGGCAAGGAGGGCTGGAAGATCGTCGGTCTCCTACGCCTCTCTCCCGTGTTTCCCTTCTCCCTGCTCAACTACGGCCTCGGCCTGACGCGGGTCCGTCTCCGCGATTACATCCTCGCCTCCTGGGCCGGCATGCTTCCGGCCACCGGCCTGTACGTGTACGTCGGGTCCGTTGCCGGCGAGGCCATCCTTCAGGGCAAGGCCACCCAACATACCCGCACGCCGATGGAATGGACGCTTTACGGACTCGGGTTCGTCGCCACCTTGGCCGTTACGATCCTCGTCACACGGATCGCACGCACTGCCCTCAACCGGCGGATCGGATGAACCCAGAACAACACCATCCATTGGGCCTGCTGCCCAACGACGAGTCCGACCAACGACTCGCCGATCTCGTCCACCCTTCCGGATGGCAGAATCCAAAGCCCCAGGACCGCTACGATCTGGTCATCATCGGCGGGGGGCCTGCCGGTCTCGTCGCCGCCGCCTCGGCCGCCGGCATCGGCGCCCGCACCGCACTGATCGAGCGGCACCTGCTCGGCGGCGATTGTCTCAATGTGGGTTGCGTCCCCTCCAAGGCCCTCCTTGCCGCCGCCGCCGCCGCCCAGGCCATCCGCGACGCTTCCCAGTTCGGCATCTCCTCATCGCCCCCGGTCGTCGACTTCGCCGCCGTCATGGGCCGTGTCCGACGTCTCCGCGCGGAGATTGCGCCCCATGATTCCGCCGCGCGGTTCCGCGATCTGGGCGTGGATGTCTTCATTGGCCACGGCCAGTTTACCGCGCGCGATCGCATCGACGTGGCCGGCCATTCGCTGAGCTTCCGGCGTGCGCTCATTGCCACAGGAGCCCGACCGGATCTGCCGGCCGTTCCCGGCCTGCGTGAAGTGGCCCCGCTCACCAACGAGAACGTCTTCAACCGAACCACCCTTCCGCGCCGTCTCGTCATCCTTGGCGCCGGCCCCATTGCCTGCGAACTCGCACAAGCGTTCCGTCGACTGGGCTCCGAAGTCACCCTCCTTGCCCGCCGCGATGTCCTGCTTGCGCGCGACGCCTCCGAGGCCGGAGACATCCTCGCGAACCGGTTTGCCAAGGAAGGCATCCAGCTCCACTGGAATGCGCTCCTCCAGCGCGTCCAGCGCACGCCTGCAGGCCATCTGGAACTGGAGTACGTTTACGGATCCCGCCCCAGCCGGCTCGAATCCGACGAAATCCTCGTGGCCACCGGCCGACGGCCGAACACCGAAGACCTGGGCCTCGCTACCGCTGGAGTCGCGCTCACCGAACGAGGCGCGGTGGCCGTGGACGATTTCCTCCGGACCTCGAATCCACGCATCTACGCCGCCGGCGATGTCTGCCTGGAACACCAATTCACCCACGCCGCCAACTTCGCCGCTCGGACCGTCGTCCAGAACGCCCTCTTCCCCGGCCGGAAACGCCTCAGCCGGCTGAACATCCCGCACTGCACGTACACTGATCCCGAGGTCGCCCAGGTCGGTCACACACCCGCCTCCGCCCAGGCGGCCGGGATCGCTGTGACCCCGTTCACCCGCCATTTCCGCGACCTCGACCGGGCCCGGACCGATGGAGCCACCGAAGGCTTCGTCCGGATTCTGGTGCACCAGGGCACCGAACACATCGTCGGGGCCACGATCGTTGGCAGCGGAGCCGGCGAAATGATCGGCGAAGTGGCCGTGGCGATGGCGGCAGGGATGGGGTTGGGAACCCTCGGCAATGTCATCCACCCCTACCCCACCCTCTCCGAGGCCCTCCAGCAGTGCGGCGACGCCTACAACCGGACCCGCCTTACGCCAACCGCCCGGACCTGGATTGGCCGGTGGCTGTCGTGGAACCGGAACCGCTGAACCTTGAACTGCACGAACGTCGCAAAATCCATTTGCGCACCGGCCCCGGATTCTCGCACTGTCTCGCCCCTCGGCGGAGAGGTGGCTGAGTGGTTTAAGGCGCACGCCTGGAAAGCGTGAGTAGCTAAACACTACCGTGGGTTCGAATCCCTCCCTCTCCGCCATTTGCTTTTCGCAGGTGGGATTATTTTCAGGACGTCCCTGCTTCTTGCGGCATCCACTGTTCCCAATCCTCGCGACGTCGATGGAAGGCTTCTTGGGCTTTGTGTGATTCGTGGTTCAGGGATCTGGGGTTCTTTGACCACGAACAACACGAAGGGCACGAATTGGCTCACGCAAAGCAAAGAAGGTTGGGATCCAAACCACGGAACCCGCGTCTTTTCCCTTCCCTGCGGCTTACCCCTCCAACGACCAACCGGGACTCACTTCCAGATCCGTGCGGTCGGGCGCTTGACCGGCGAGCCATTGACGTTCGGCGACGACGCCCACCATTCCGGCGTTGTCGGTGCAGAACTGGGGCTCCGCGAGACGCAACTCCAGCCCTGCATGGGCGCATTGGGTGGCGAGGTCGCGACGGAGGGCGCGGTTGCAGGTCACGCCGCCAGAGGCGGTCACGCAGTCGACGCCCAGTCTACGCGCGGCCTTGAGGGTCTTGCCCACGAGGGTGTCGACCACGGCGGCCCGGATGGACGCACAGAGATTGCGGAGTTCTGCGGGGTCATTGGCCAGGCCGGGGCGACGCTCCAGGAAGTACCGCACCGAAGTCTTCAATCCGCTGAAGCTGAAATCATCGTGGGCTTCATGGATCAGCGGACGCGGGAAGGCGTGGGCGGCCGGATTGCCTTCCTCGGCGAGGCGATCGAGGACGGGACCGCCCGGGTATGGCAGGCCCATCAACTTCGCGAGCTTGTCGAAGCATTCGCCCGCGGCGTCATCGAGCGTGCCGCCCAACACCGTATGTCGCCCGGGAGCGGCCACGTGGACGAGCAGCGTGTGACCACCGCTGACAATCAGGGAAACGTTCGGACGGAACTGCGCCCACTCCGCCACGGGCGGCGTGCCGCGGATCCAGGGAGAATACAGGTGCGCCTCGTGATGATTGACGCCGAACAACGGCAACCCGGTCGCGGCGCAGAAACCCTGGGCCGCGGCGTATCCAACGGACAATGCGGCGGGCAGGCCGGGTCCCCGGGTGGCGCCAATGGCCCGCAAGGATGCGGTGTCCACACCGGCAAGGCGTAGGGCTTCGCGGGTGACGGGGATCAGGTTCCGGAGATGTTCCCGGACGGCCAACTCCGGCA
>JBIKWS010000546.1:0-3651 GCA_044356195.1 Cyanophyceae cyanobacterium | reverse complement strand
GATTGGTCATGGACTTGCCCACGAGGGCGTTGGCGGCGAAGTGGATGACGGCCTCCGGGGCGACGGACTTCAGGGTCGCGTGGATGAGGTCCCGGTCGTTGAAGTCGCCGAGGATGAAGCGGGCCCGGGGATCCACGGCGGAGCGATGGCCCTCGGTGAGGTTGTCGAACACGGTGACCGTGTGGCCGGCGTTGAGGAGTTCCTCCACGCAGACGGATCCGATGTAGCCGGCACCGCCGGTGACGAAGACATTCATGGGGATTGGGGTTGGTTTGCTTTAGTCAGGATTGCAGGCGCGGTCCCGCAGGAAAAGGGGCCTTTCGGGATCGCGTGGGGGAAATCGCGTCAGGGAAGATAAGGAATGGTGAGTGGGCCTTGGGGCAGGACGGCCACGCGTGCGTTGGCGGGGAGGCGTTGCAGTTCCTCGCGGACCAATGCGCCGATGTCCGCACAGGGATCGAGGTGTGCGGCGCGGAGGGTGTCCGGGGCGATGGACGAATACACACGGACACGGGCGCGGCGCTGGATGAGCGCCTGGATCTGGGCCTGCCACTGCTCGGGCCGGACGAAGCCCGGCGTGGCCAGCAGGGTGAGGATTTCCTCGGGGGACCGGGCTTCGCGGAGCAATTTATCGAGGGGACTGCCCGCGGGAACGCCTTCACGGCATTCGGCGGCGAGGATGAGGAGGCCGCCTTCCTTGAGGATACGGGCACCGGCGCTCATACCCTTCACGCCCTGGTACAGGTTCTGGTCGAGCGGATAACCCGAGTTGGTGGTGACGACGATATCGAAGGGGGCTTCGACCCGCTGCATGGCGGAGGTACGGACAAACTCGCGGCCCTGTCGATGCGCGGTGAGCAGGTCACCGGCAAAGACCCCCGTGATGGCGCGGTGATCATTGAGGGTGACGTTGAGGAGGAAGGTTGGTCCGGCGCGGAGGGCGATGTCGCGGAGTTCCTCCCAGAGCGGGTTGCCCTCGCAGATGCCGAAGGTGGCCCGCGGGTCGCCGATGTTGTCGGCACCGTGATTGCTCATGACGGTCTCGACGTGGGCCACGCCGGGCATGATGCCCTTGGGACCGCCGCTGAATCCGGCGAAGAAGTGGGGTTCGATGAATCCGGTGACGATCCGGAGGTCGGCCTCGACGCAATGGCGGTTGATCCAGGCGGGGACGCCGGTGCGTGTGGTGCCAAGGGCGATGCAGGCTTCGTGGCTCTCGGGTTCGTGGTTGAGGACCCGGTAATTGGCAACGACCTCGGGCGTCAGCATCCGCTCCAGTTCGGCGGTGGTGTTGGGGCGGTGGGTGCCGAGTTGGTTGAGCAGGGTGATCTGGTCGCGCGAAACACCGTGGGCGTGGAGGTACTCCAGCAGCCAGGGAATGATCCGGTGGTTCGGGGTCGCGCGGGTGATGTCGGTGAAGAGGATGGTGATCCGCGCACCCGGTTTGAGCCATGCGGGAAGGGCGGGAGCCGCGATGGGTTGGTCGAGGGCGGCGAACAGCGCGGCGCGTTCATCGGGAAGGCCGGCCCGATGGGCGGGTTGGATGACCTGGGTGCGGTCGTCCGGGAATTCAACATCCAGAGTGCCTTGTCCGTACGCGAGGGAGACCTTCATGTGACGCGTTGAGGATAGGCGGAGACCGTCGGGAAGGGCGACGGAAAAACCCGGCTAACGAACGCCTCCGGACGTCGACGACTGCTCGTCAGGCTGGGGAGGGTTGGGCGGAGCCGAGACCCGGAAGCTTCGGGGGCAAAGGCTTGATGACCTCGGGAAGCGGGGTAGCGGCTTGGGCTCCACTGGGAGGATCAATCTTGGAGGGATTGACCGGGGGAGGCGTCATGGATCCGGTGCGGACGATCTCTTCGACCTGGGCACCATCCAGGGTCTCGTACTCGAGGAGGGCGTTGGCGATGGCTTCGAGCTTGTCGCGATGGTCGCGGATGATGGTGGTCGCGCGCTGGTAGCCGTCGTCGATGATGCTCTTCACCTCGGCATCGATCGCCTGGGCGGTCGCTTCGGAGTAATCCTTGGAGCGCATCATGTCGCGCCCGAGGAAGACGTATTCCTGGGCGTCGCCGTACTGGATCATGCCCAAGCGGTCGGACATGCCGTAGTGCATGACCATGGCCCGGGCCATGCTGGTGGCCTGCTGGATGTCGCCGCCAGCACCGGTGGAGATGTCGTCGGTGACGATTTCCTCAGCGATCCGCCCCGCCATGGTCATGGCGATGAGATCCTTGAGCTCCTTGCGGGTACGGTTCAGGAGATCGTCCTTGGGGAGGTACATCGTCGAGCCGAGGGATTGGCCGCGGGGGATGATGGTGACCTTGTGCAGCGGGTGGGTGTGCTCGAGCACCACGTTGACCAGGGCATGGCCGGCTTCGTGCCATGCGGTGCCGCGCTTTTCCTTTTCGGACATGGCGAGGCTGCGGCGTTCGCGGCCCCAGCGGACCTTGTCGCGAGCCTCCTCGAGTTCGGCCCGGCCGATGGACTTGCGGCCGGTGCGGGCGGCGAGCAGGGCGGCCTCGTTCAGGAGATTGGCAAGTTCCGCGCCCGAGAATCCGGGGGTGCCGCGGGCGATGATCGAGAGGTCCACGGAAGCGTCCAGCTTCACGTTCTTGGCGTGGACCTTGAGGATGGCTTCGCGGCCACGGACATCGGGGAGATTGACGGTGACCTGGCGATCGAAGCGGCCTGGGCGGAGGAGGGCAGGGTCGAGGACATCGGCGCGATTGGTGGCAGCGATGATGATGATGCCCTCGGTGGTGTCGAATCCGTCCATCTCGACGAGGAGGGCGTTGAGGGTCTGTTCGCGTTCGTCGTTCCCGCCGCCAAGGCCATGACCGCGGCTGCGGCCGACGGCGTCGATTTCGTCGATGAAGATGAGGCACGGGGTGGCCTTGCGGGCCTGTTCAAACATGTCGCGGACGCGGGAGGCACCGACGCCGACGAACATTTCCACGAAGTCAGAGCCCGAGATGCTGAAGAACGAGGCGTCTGCTTCGCCGGCGATGGCTTTGGCGAGCAGGGTCTTGCCTGTGCCGGGAGGACCGACCATCAGGACGCCCTTGGGGATACGGCCACCGAGCTTCTGGAATTTCTTGGGGTCCTTGAGGAACTCAACGAGTTCGGAGACCTCTTCCTTGGCTTCCTCAACGCCTGCAACGTCCTTGAAGGTCGTCTTGTTGCGTTCCTTGGCGAGGAGTCGCGCCTTGGACTTGCCGAAGCTGAGTGCGCCGCGTCCGGCATTTCGGATCTGGCGGATGAAGAAGAAGTAGATCAGGAAGCCGATCACGACGATCGGGATCAGCTGGATGAGGACGGACAGCCAGAGGTTGGTGGTGGCGGAGCCCTTGAAGACGCCAGTGTTCAACAACAGGTCTTCGGTGCCCTCTGTCAGTCGGGTCCGGATCGCGAATGGAACGACGTTGGTCTTTCCTTCCTCGATGCGGATGTACTTCCCGGTGACCTCCCGCAGGTACTGGGAGTCGGAGGAGTAATTGATGCGCCCACTCTCGATCTTGCCATCGCGCGCCAACTGCAGCAGTTGGGCGTGGCTGATCTCCTCCGCCTGAGGCGCGCGGGTTCGGGTGGCGAGGACCACGACGGGAACGAGCGCGGACAGGAGGATCATGAGGATCCACGTGCGCG
>JBIKWS010000543.1:0-3659 GCA_044356195.1 Cyanophyceae cyanobacterium | reverse complement strand
CTGCTGGACGTTCCACTGCGTGACCAGGTGGTTGTACCGCTTCAGTTCCTCATCACGGCGGGCAGACAGTTCATTGAAGCGCTCGACCGCCTTGTTGCGCTCCTCGGCCACCCGCCGGAGGTCGGCGTTCAGCTTGGAAATCTGTTCGTTGGCGCGTTCGGTGTTGCCGTTGACGCGATCCAGGGCCTCCTTGAACGCTGCCGTCTGTTTCGCGAGACGTTCGACCTCCTGCTTCGCCGCCGCCGCTTCCGCCTTCAACGTCCCCACCTGGGCATTGTGCTTCTCAACGGTCCGGAACAGTTCGGCACGCTCCGCCTCAATCCGCTGGATCTCCTGCTGGAAACGCTGGCCCTGGGCCTCGGCAGTGGCCTTTTCCTCCGCCACCTTGAGCTTCTCGCCCTCCAACGCTTCCACCCGCTGACGCAAGCGGGTCTCCCGGACCCACTGGTAGGCGCACAACCCGCACAGGCCAAGGGCCAGTGCCACCAGCAACGAGACCGCTGCCGATGCCTGCCGAAACCTTGAACCGTGGCAAACGTTCATGACGCGGACTCCCTCACCGATGTCCACACTGCGCCTCATGCCGCATCGCGTGATCCAACAACACCAGGGCGGACATCGCCTCCACCATGGGCACGGCCCGCGGAAGGACGCACGGATCATGCCGGCCGCGCCCCTTGAGCGTCGTGTTCGTGTACTGGACATCCACCGTGTCCTGCTCGTGCATGACCGTCGCCACCGGCTTGAACGCCACGCGGAAATAGATCGTTTCCCCGTTCGAGATCCCGCCCTGCACCCCACCGCTCCGGTTCGTCACGGTCCGGACCTTTCCAGCCTCCGAACGGAACGCGTCATTGTGCTCCCGGCCAGTCAGGGTCACCCCGGCAAAACCGGAGCCAATGTCGAATCCCTTGCTGGCAGGCAGGCTCATCATCGCCTTCCCGAGGTCGGCCTCCAACCGGTCGAACACCGGTTCACCCCACCCCACCGGAACCCCGCGCAGGACGCCCATCACGATCCCGCCCACGCTGTCCCCCGCCGACCGATGTTCCTCGATCAACTCCACCATCTTCGCCGCAGCCGCCGCGTCCGGACACCGCACGATGTTCGATTCGATGGCCTCCGAGGACACGGTCTCCGGATCCACCGTGACCGAAAGGTGTTTCACCTGGGTCACGCAGGCGAGGACCTCGACACCCCACCGTTGCCGCAAAAGCTTCTTGGCAATCGCCCCCGCCGCGACGCGCCCGATGGTCTCGCGCGCGCTCGTCCGTCCGCCGCCGGGCCATGCCCGATGGCCATACTTGGCGTGGTAGGTGTAGTCAGCGTGGGAAGGCCGGAACTTCACGGACATTTCGTTGTAGGCCTCCGACCGGAAATCCTCGTTCCGGACCATCATGCTGATCGGCGTGCCCAGCGTGCGCCCCTCGAAGACGCCACTGAGGATCTGCACGGTATCCGACTCCTTCCGCGGGGTCGTGATGCTCGATTGCCCCGGCCGGCGCCGATCGAGATCGGGTTGCAGGTCCGCCTCGGAAAGTTCCAGCCCCGGCGGACAACCGTCCACCACCACGCCGACGCCCCCGCCGTGGGATTCGCCCCAGGTGGTGATCCGAAACACGTGTCCGAATGTGTTGCCCATGTCGGCCCATCATGCGTGGACAGGACCACGGGAAAAAGAGCGAAGACGCCAAGCCCGCTCACTTGAGTGCATCTTGATACTCCCTCCGCACGGAACGGGGAGGCGACGTCCTCGTCGCCGTTCCAAAGCATTTCTCAGGGCGATGAGGACATCGCCGCCCCGAAACGAATCCCAAAGGGGGCAATATCAAGAGGGGCCCACCCGATCACTTCGCCCGGCCCTGCCGCCACTTGTCGAGGCCGACCGCCAGCACGATGACCGAGCCGATGATGATTTCCTGCACGTAGTTCGCCCATCCTAGCTGGGACGTGCCATTCCGGAGCAACGCCATCAGCAACGCCCCCACGATGGCCCCGAGGATGCTGCCACTGCCTCCGGACAACGAAGCACCGCCGATCACGACGGCCGCGATGATGTCCAGTTCCAAGCCCACAGCGACCGTGGGATCGCCCTGCGTCAGACGCGACAACTGCATGACACCCGCCACGCCGAAGAAGAATCCGGCCAGCGCGTACACCGCCACCTTCACCGATCGGACCCGGACACCGCAGAGACGGGCCGTGGATTCGTTGGACCCCACCGCCACCACATGACGTCCGAACACCGACTGCCGCAGCACAACCGCGGTCACCGCCGCCAGCACCAGCATGATCCAGACGCCGTGCGGCAGGGGAAACAGCGTCTCGGGGGAATGAACCTTCATCACCGCGGAGATCCCGGAATCGTTGGGAATGCTGATCGCCTGGTTCTTGCCCATCCACTTCGCCGCACCGCGGACGATGCTCATCGAGCCCAGCGTCACGATGAAGGGCAGCAACCGGAATCCGGCGATCGCCCCTCCGTTCAGGAGCCCGATACCTACACCGGCCGCCACCGCCAGAAACACCACCACCACGGGCGAGGATCCGGCCACGATCAACCGTGCCCCCAGCACCGAGCAAAAGGCCACCAGCGAACCGGCGCTCAGATCAATGCCGCCCGAGACAATCACCAGCGTCATTCCCAGCGCTCCGATCCCGACCACCACCGTCTGGACGAGCACGATCTTGAGGTTGCCCGGCTTGAAGATGCTTTCACGGGCCGGATCCCCGAATTCATCGCGCGCGAACGCGAAGAACAGGCAGACCAGGACCAACCCCAGAAACGGGCCGCCCACCTGCACCCATCGCCTCAACTGCGCCTTGAATCCCACGCTTTCGGTTCCCGACATGTTCAAAGTTCCCTTTCGTCCGCCCCTGTTGCTTCGCCTTCCGCCGACTGCCCGATCGCCGCCGAAATCAGGGCTTGTTCGTTCCACTCCGCCGCCGGCTTCACCGCGACCACTTCACCCCGGCAACACACGGCAATGGTATCGCACACGCCCAGCAACTCGGGGATGTAGGAACTGACCAGCACCACTGTCTTGCCCTGTTCCGCTGCCCGCCCGATACGACGGTAGATGGAGGCCTTGGATCCGACGTCAATGCCACGGGTCGGCTCGTCGAGGAGGAGCAGTCGAGCCTGATGATAGAGCAGGCGGCCGAACGCCACCTTCTGTTGATTCCCTCCGGAGAGTTCACCCACGGGCTGCTGCGCCCCTTGCGCTCGGACATCCAGCCGTTCCATCCAATCGAGCGCCATGTGCTGCTCCGCCCGCAACCGCAGAAACCCGCCGCGCGAGATCGGTTCAGGACGCGTGATCAGGAGGTTCTCGGCGATGCTGCGGTTCAGCAGCAGTCCCTCGCGTTTACGGTCCTCGCTGAGCAACGCCATGCCCCCGCGCAACTGCTTCCGCGGCGACCAACCGGTGACGTCCATGCCTCCTACGTGCGCCGTCCCCGATTCGACCTCATCCAGGCCGAACAGTGCACGCAAGGTCTCCGTACGCCCCGCCCCGATCAGACCGAACAGCCCGAAGATTTCGCCTTCGCGGACCACGCACGTCATGGACCGCGGCTTCGGTCGTCCGGCAAGACGGCGCAATTCCAGCAGCGGTCCCTGGATGGTGTGGGGCGTGCGCGGATACAACTCGTTTACC
>JBIKWS010000544.1:0-3659 GCA_044356195.1 Cyanophyceae cyanobacterium | reverse complement strand
AAATCCCATTCACGCCGCCCACGTTGCATCACCGCATGCCTCGATCCCTTCGCATCCCCCTCCTCCTGCTGATCGTGGGCAGCCTGTGCTTTGGTCTCTTTCTATGGAGCATTGAAACTGGCATCGGACACGTGCCTTACGACCGGACGGACAGCCTGAGACATCCCATGGGTTTCAATATTCGCTTCTTCTGGGCCATGGCCCACTCCGCCTGGTTGCTCTTCAGTCTTGTTGCGATCGTCGTCCTCTTCCTTGCCCAACGCCAACTCGCGTGGCGCACGCTCCGCCAAGCCACCGCACGACCCGCGCCTCGCTGATCCGTGAGGAGACCATGTGATCTCCGCCGGGGCGCATCTTGACACTGCCCCCGCATGGAACGGGGTGGCGACGTCCTCGTCGCCGTTCGAAAGCCATTCCCAAGGCGATGAGGACATCGCCGCCCCGTTCCCAGTCTCGAACGGGGGCAGTGTCAAGATGCGCCCTCTTCGCCGCCTCTCCCTCCTCCTGCCTGGCCGAACCGGGATCAAGGAGGTTGGATCCCAGAGCCCAGACCCCAGTTGCCAGATTCGTGGCTGAAGGCCGGGTGACCTCACCCGGCGAGGGTTGAAGGACCGCCGCGTGGAGGCACGCGGCCTGCAGGGGAGTTCCCAGAACCCAGTTGCCAGATGCCAGACCCATGGCTGAAGGCCGGGTGACCTCACCCGGCGAGGGTTGAAGGACCGCCGCGTGAGGGCACGTGGCCTACAGGGGGAGATCCCCGGAGATTTTACGGAATCAACAACGGGGAAACCGGATTGGTTCCGCGGGTGGAGAAGCCGTTGGTGAAGGAGATTCGATTGTATGTGGCCACGGTTTGGTGCACCGAGCCATCGCTCATCATCACGTTGCCAAAGCCGTCGTGATGACCGGGCTTGGTGAACTGGAAGATGTCCGCGGCCGTGGGCGTGATCTTGCCCTGCACAGGCGTTCCGTTCCGGGTCAGGTTGCGATCGCCGCCCATGAGCAACTCCGGTTCCTCCTCGTTCGCCCCTGTGGCGAGGAAATAGGACAGGTGTTCGTTGTGTCCAAACTGGAGGTCGTTGTTGTTGGTGGGTGTGCCGAAAGTCAGGCTTCTGTTTCCCAGTTTGTCGAAGCGTGGATCCTTCGGGCATATCAAGGTCCTGGGTGTGCTGAGTTCGTTGGACAGGACCGCGACGTGACGCCAGATCCGTTTCTCGTCGGCGAGATCCTCCTGCGTTCCTCCCTCGCGCACCGGGACGGCCCACGGGAACAGCCCGTTGTTGTCCGTAGCGAAGATCCGCAGGCCCAGGCCGACATTCTTCAGATTGTTCACGCACTGGATCCGTCGTCCGTCCGACCTGCGTCGGGGGGCGAGCATGGGAAGGACGAGTCCGGCCAGGATGATGACCACGATGACCACCAGCAACATCTCCAGCCAGGTGAAGCCGCGTCGGCGACCGGGTGGATGGGCGCGCTGGAGTTTCATGGGAATACGGGAGCAAGAACCGGTGGCTCAGGGGATCAGGAGTTCGTTGAAGCGGTTGGTGCCTGCATTCCGGAAGCTATCCGCAAAGGACTCTTTCGCCCTGCTTGCGGTTGCGATCAGGACCGAGCCCTCCGCCTGAAGCAGGTTGGCGACATGATCGTGATGGCCCGGCCTGGTGAATTCGAAGATGTCCGTGGCGGACGGAGTGACCTTGCCCTGCACGGGCGTTCCGTTCCGGGTCAGGTTGCGGTCGCCTGCCACGATCCGCTCCAGCACCTCCGCATTGGCACCGGTGTACAGGAAGTACGAGAGGTGCTCGTTGGACCCAAACCGGAGGGTCTTCTTGTCTGGCGGTGGGCCGAAGACGAGGGTCTTGCTCCCGATTTTGTCGAAACGCGGGTCCTTGGGGCACAGGAGGATCTTCGGTGCGTTGAGTTCGTTGGACAGGACCGCCACGTGACGCCAGATCCGTTGCTCATCGTTGATCTCCTCCCGGGTACCTCCCTCGCTCCCCGGGACGGCCCAGGGGAACTGTCCATCGTGGTCCGTGGCGAAGATCCGGAGGCCCAGACCCAGCATCTTGAGGTTGTTCAGGCACTGGATGCGCCGCCCGTCCCTCCTGGTGCGAAGGGAGCGCCCTGGAAGGAAAAAGCCCACCAGCAAGACGACCACGATGACCACCACCAACAGCTCCAGCCAAGTGAAGCCGCGACGGCGACCGGGTTGATGGGCGAGGTGGAGTTTCATGGGAACGCCCGAGCGTGGATTCAGACGCCCCCTAAGCAAGCCCCATGCCGTCAAGCGGGGAGGCTGGAACGGGTGGTGGTAGCTGCCTTTTGCAATCGGACGTCGCATATGCGACGCGCGGATGCAAATCGGGTGGCTGGGACGGGGGTGGTGGCTGCTGTTTGCAATCGGACGTCGCATATGCGACGCGCGGATGCAAATGGGAGGAGGAGCGGGGGGAGGATCGAGGGGGGCTCCGCCGACGTCCCGACCCTGAACCATCGATGAACCATCGATGAACCATCGCTCCGGCAGGGTGACCTGTTCCTTGCTTCCCCCGGAGGTCCTACCTCCAAAGGTGTACGGGTCTGTCGATGGGCAGGCTTGTCTCCCGAGGGCAAAAGAGGTTTAAGAAAGGCGTTCAACTGTTACCGGTGCGCCGAGCCCGTCTGCGAACCCTGTCCGCCTTCACCTCCGGAGGCTGGGTTTGGCAGACGACGGCAAAAGCTGATCCGGACTTGGCCATGCACACCCGCCTGACCCTGCTGGTCCGCCTGATGGCGGCCTCGTTTCTCGTTCTGATTGCTACGGTGACCCGTCTTCGGGGCGAGATCACCGAGTCCATCACGAGCCTGACCGTCACGAATTACACCGGCTACGTCATCGCTTCCGATGCGTTGAACGGGTTGTCTGGATACAACCGGGACACCATCGACGTGCGGTCGATCGTGAACTACCAGCGGTCGACGGCCGACAAGATCTACATCTTCGACTACACCTACCAATACCGGTTGCTGGATGCCGACGGGGTGGCGCATCCGCTGCTGGTAGGTGGTGCCACGAACACGGTGGTGAGCGAGACGATCGAGGTGGACCGAACAGGGCCCATCATCATCCAGCCGAATGTCACCCGGACGATGAAGTTGAAGCCGGCGTCCACGCTCAATCCATACACGCAGTATCGGGTGGAACTGAGGTTGTTGCGCCGCGAGACGGGAACCCTTGGACGCCCGGCCTTCACCGGGGACGAACTGGAGACGTCGGCGGCGCGTTACCTGCATTTCCCGTCGACGGATCCGGTGGATGCGGACGTGAACGTCATCCCGATCGCGGAGAGTGGCAGTTGGACTCGGACGTATCTGCTGACGGGCGGTGGGTCGAAGAGCAACCTGCAGGCGCAGGTGAACTTCAAGGCGTACCGTTATGACCGGTACAACCTTTCGAGCCTCAACAACGACATCAATTTCTCGTTCCAGATGGAGCTGCGGGACGCGGCGACGGACGCGCTGATCCCGTTGGCCGACAGCCTGATCGTTGCGTCGAAGACGGTGGCCACGCACACCAACGACGATCCCCTCCAGCCGACCGTTGCCAATCTCAGTCAGGCGTTGGTGTTGTCCCCGACAACGCAGTTGGATCCGATCAACAGGACCTATCGGCTGAAGGT
>JBIKWS010000542.1:0-3662 GCA_044356195.1 Cyanophyceae cyanobacterium | reverse complement strand
CGACCTGCCTGTTCGAGATCTCGGCAGGGGTCGGACTCGGCGCTGGTGTCTTTGTCGAAGGCCCGACCTTCGTGGGCAAGATGCTGCTGGGCTGTTACGGCTCGGTGCTGTGCCTGGCCTCGCTGGAGGGTGAACTCAAGCTCGTCGCTGTGAAGAACGCCGACGGACTGCAACTGAAGGGTGGCGGGCGGCTGGAAGGTTGCTTGGGACCCTGTCCGTTCTGCATCTGTGCCGATGCGCAGGTGGACGTGACCTACAAGAACGGTGATTGGGACGTCAGCTACTGAGAACCCATGAGCACCGCCCACGAAACCCTTTTTCCCTGGAGATTTGAACCGATGAAAGCATTGCTCCTGGCCCTTGGCCTCCTGCTGACCGTGGCAACGCCAGCCCTGCGCGCGCAGGGTCAGATCCTCGAAGATACCGTCTTCACGATGGGCACGGTGACGCGTGACCAGACCAACCGCCACTGGGCCTACGTCGTCCTGCAACCCACCGATGCCAGCCTGCTGGCCCAACGGAAGCTCGCCGTGTACGTCAAGGCGGGCGACGCCGCTTCGGCCACACCTTACGAGCGGCAGGCCATCCTCACCCTCCAGGCGGATCCCGCCGCCATCGCCGCGTTGCTGCAACGGGCCGCGAGCATTGGCGACGATCTCACCGCGCTCGATGGCCGCGTGAACAACCTCTTTGCGGCACTCGTTCCCACGGGGACGCCGACGCTGGCCGAGCGGTTGAGCATCGTGATCCGCGGCTCCCTCGATAAGCCCCAGTATTACCAGAAGCTGGTGCATCTCTCGCGCTTTCATCCCGCTGTGGCGATGTGCCTCGGCTTTGGTCACGCCGAACAGATCGGGAACGGCAAGTACACCTTCGAGGTCCGGGACTTCGATCTCGGCGCCAACGCCGATCGCGGCGTGCTGGGACGTGTGATCGTCGAGGCCGGCAATCCCATCGTGCTGCCTGCGCCCGGGGCTCCCTTCGAGGTGAAGGATCCGTCCGGCAAAGGCCACCTCAACGTGAAGTTGCGCTGGTCGACGTCGCCTGACCTGCGCCGCGTGTCGCTCCTGTCGTACGGGTTCAATGTGTACCGCGTCCCGAAGTTCGTGGCGGATGCGAACGCGGGGCTGTTCTACGCGGCTAACCCGAATCGGGTCCAATTCCTGGAACAGGTGAAGACGAACCCGGCGATCGGGCGCGTGACGCAGCTGCCGGTGCTGGCGAGCCGCAACTTCGATGATTCGCCGGCGGCCAACGTGAACTCCGTGCTGAATCCCACGAACAAGGTCGCGTTCGTTGCCGACGACGGTGGGCTTTCCGGAGGTACCTATGTGTTCAAGGACGGGCAGGCGTTCGTGTATTTCGTGACGGCCCGGGACCTGTTGGGCCGCGATGGATCTGTGTCTCGCGGCACGCTGGTGACCCTGTGCGACCGCATGCCGCCGGATGCACCCCGCTTGCCGTTGGTCCAGAATCATTACGTTTTCACCGCCGGATCGCCCAAGCAGCACCTGAAGGTGACCTGGAAGGCCGTGAATCCCGTCACCGAGGATACCGGCGTTTCCGGGTATTATGTCTATCGCTGGACCGCACCGTCGCAGGCCCAGAAGAACGAGAACCAACCCGTGGTCAACCGGGTCAGCGGCCTGATCCCGCACGTCCTGGGGCAGCCGACCTATACTTTCATCGATTCCGGCGCGGGTGCACCCAGTGTTCCGGCCGACGCCGACAAGACCTTCTGGTACACGGTGCGCGCGGTGGACCAGTCCTCCTGCGGCGGTAATCTTTCGCCGAACTCGGCCCCGGCCTTCGGCGTTCTCCGCGACCGCGAAGGCCCGGCAGGTCCGACGGGTGGCGGACCGGCAATCCTCTGCTGCGATCCCCTGATCGAAACCGGCAAGGCCTATGACGTCGACGCCGGCCAGGATGCGGACCCGGAGAACATCACCTTCGATCTCGTCTGCACGCGCAAGGACACGGGAATCCACTTTGTGGACTACTGGTTCTCCCTCAACGGCGGCAACAGCTCGAACTACGTCGGGCGCGTGACGTTTGCCGAAGGATCGACGGTGGCCATCCGGCGCCTGACCTACGCGCGGCGTCTGTTCACGGAGAACGCGGCATTCTTCGCGTACGCCCGGTCGGGTGACGAGCGGGGCGAAGTGTCGAATCTCGCCGGATTGCGTGCCGGCGGACTCCCTGGTCGCACCGCCATCCGTCGGGTGGACTTCGAAGCGGCAACCCGATGCCGTCGGGTGACCGCGATTGCCGGAGTGCCCGGCCGCAAGGGCTGCGATGTCCACCATCCGCGTCCCCCCGGAAACGTCGGCGACACCAACACCCCGCCGGAGGATGGTGTGATCGTGGTCGTGCCGCTGACGCCGAGCACGGCCGAATACCGACTCTATCGTCGCGTGGACTTTGGCCCGATGACCCTGATCAAGCAGGGGCAGGCGAAGTACGACTCGGTGACGAACGTTGCGGTGCAGATTCCGGACGAGGACATGCCCGCCAATGCATCGAGCCTCTGCTATTACGGTCAGTTGTTGGATGCGAACGGCAATGCGAGTCCGCTGACGCAGTTGGGCGATTGCATCACCGTTTCGCAACCGACGGCGAAGCCGCTGCTGGCCACACTTGAACCTTTGGGCGGCGATGCGGCACCGCAGATGGTGATCCGCTGGTTCTGCGCGCCGACGGGACTGGAGCGTTTCCGGGTGCGTGTCGCCATCCTGGGTGAACCGCCGCCGAACACGTTGGGATCGGTCCTCTCGGCAAATCAGGCCGGTGGGCTGGATCTGCAACCGGTGAATCCGAACATGCCGATCGCAGTGTGGAAGTTGGTGGATTACGGCGAATACCTCACGCCGCTGATCGGGCCGAACTTCGGTGATGGAGCCGCGTTCCAGGTCACCGTTCCGGTGATCCAGGGCAAGCGGTACTATGTGAAGATCACGGGCATCGAGAAGGGCGGAGGCACGGGCAAGACGTCGAACACCGAGAATTTCTTCTGGCAGCCACCGCCGGAAGAGGTCGGACCCAAGGTTCCATGGCCGCAGCGGCCATTGCCGGCGCTCGCGTTGCATCACCCGGGCGTGGTTCCGGTGCGGCTCAAGATGAGTGACTTCGATGGTCTGGGGGTGGTGATCGGTGAAGCCCAGCGCGCGGATGGTCGGGAATTCAAGGTTGAAGGTGGCGAGTTCTCGATGTTCGCGGGCTTGGTGAAGCCAGAATCGTTCGCTTATACGAACAGCCAGGGCGAATCGATCCTGCCTGCCGTGCTCTACCGATTCCAGGTTCCAAGCACCGCGCTGCCCCAGGTCTCCGGCGACCTGGTTCAGGTTTCGCCCCGGATGCGCGAGATTGCCGCTGTCGCCACCAATGTTCCGAATCTCGGTCTGTTCACCCGCATCGACGATCCCTTCATCCGCTTGACCGCGCTTGGGCAGGTGCCCGGCGGCGAGAACAAGCTTGAGCGGGCACTGGTCCTGCTCGACACCACGCCGGTGATCATCGGCGCGAATTACGCCTACCTGCTGGTCCGCTTCAATGATGCCGGCGAAGTGCTGAATGTCGTCCCAACGACCCTTGTGGAGGTCACGCCATGAACCTGAAACTGATTCGGAACTGCATTGTGGCCGCTGTGCTCGGGGCCCGGGCCA
>JBIKWS010000541.1:0-3664 GCA_044356195.1 Cyanophyceae cyanobacterium | reverse complement strand
GGTGGTCCCGGTGGAGAGGGCGGACCAGGTGAGGCCGCCGTCGGTGGAGACGCAGAGGATACCGCCGCGGCCGCCGATGAAGAGGACGTTTCCGGAGGCAAAGGCGGCGGTGAGGAAGTCGGTGGATGCACCGACGTTGACGGGGCTCCAGGAGAGTCCGCCATCGCGGGAGATGCAGACGGTGCCGACGGAGCCGACGGCGATGCCGAACGAGGCGTTCCAGAAGGACACACCGTAGAACGTGCCGCCGAACCCGCCCGTGTTGCCGGCGATCCATCCGCCATTGCGATAGACGCAGATGGTGCCGCCGGAGCCCACGGCCCACGCGGAACCGCCGAAAGTGTAGACCCCGTAGAAGTTCACGTTGCTCGGGATTCCGGAAGCGGGGACCCACACGCCATTGCGGTAGACACAGATCGTGCCGCCGGAACCGACGGCGAATCCGGTTCCGTCGCGGCCGAAGGTGATGCCGGTGAACGTCTCGGAGGTCCCGGTGTTGAAGGGGATCCAGGTGACGCCGCGGTCGTAGCTGACGCAGATCAGGCCGCTGGAGCCGGCGATCCACCATGCGCCGCCGTAAAAGGCAGCGCCCGTGATGCGGTTGGGAACGCCGGGCAGGGATGTGAGCCACGACTGGCCGCCGTTGATGGTGTACCGGAAGGCACCGTCATCGCCGGTGATGAAACCGAACAGCGAGTTGAAGAAGGTGACACTGTTGAGCGGTCCGGCGATTCCAGGATTGGCGATGGGCGTCTGGGTGACGCCCGGGCGCACGGTGATGACCGCGGGATCGGTGACGACCACGCCGAAGCTGTTGGAGACGCTCAGCAGGTAGCTGTACGTCCCGGGCTGGACGTTATCGAGGACGAGTGTTCGGGACGTGCCGCCCGTGATGGCGGCGCCTCCGACGAACCATTGGAACGTGAACGGCTCCGTGCCGCGGACACCGGCCTGCAACACGACCTGCGCTCCGGCGGGGACGTTCTGCGAGACGGGCTGGGCGGTGATGACCGGAGCCGGGGTGAAGATCTCGCCGATGTTCAACTGCACCTGTGTCGGCGCGTAGTTCGGAACGAGCGTGGCCAGCGACGGATTGACGATCGTGGTGAAGGTTCCGCTGCGGCTGCCGTGGGGAAGGATCGCGAAGACATCCGCCAACGTCGGCGTGTATCCATCGCGCAGGGTCAGGGCGAGCGTGCCCGCGAGTTGGGCGTTTCCGGTGACCGCGATCTGGTCGTACTGGCTACCCGGATTGCCGGCGGCGAGATCGAGTTCGATGCGGCCGTTGATGCCCTGCGACAAGCTGCGGACCGTGAAGCTGCCCACGGGAGTGCCGGGGCGGAGGGTGCCGTTGTTGGTGACCGCGAGTGCGAGGTTGCCGGAGCCGGAAACGAGGCCTTCGTTGAGGAGGGCGATGTCCGTGCCGGTGTTGCCAAGGGTGGACCCGGTGAGGTTCAGGACGGCGTTGGAACGGTTGAGCCAGCGGGCGCCATCAAGCAGGGCGGTGGTGCCGGAGTTGATTCCGACTTGACCGAGATTCTCGAGCGTACCGGCGAGTTCGCGCAGGCCGGCGGCGTGGGTCCATGCGATGCCGGTCGGCACACGGGTGGTGACACCTGCGTCGATGCGGCCGCCGTTCCATGTGGAGTCGGGTGTGATCTGGAGGACCGCGTTGGTGCCGTCGATACGGCCGCCATTGAACGTGTGTCGGGCGAAGGTCGCGGTGGTGCCGGACGGCAGGATGAAGCTGCCGCCGTTCTGGAGATTGGTCCCGCCAAAGGTCGGATTGGGGGCCAGGTGGACGAGGGTTTCAACGCCGCCCACTCCCGTCAGGGACTGCCGGTTGTCGAGCGTGGTCCACCAGTTGGTGGGCGAATCGACGAACACGCGGGTGCGGCCGTAATAGCCAAGACCGCGGCGAGGATCGTAGATGCCGATGAGCGAGTCGATGTCGACGCGGCCGGAGGTCGTGGTTCCGCCGAGCGCTGCGAGACGATGGTCGCCGGGCCCGAAGGTGAGGGTGGCGTTGGTGCCGAGTAGGACGGCACCGGCGATCGTGTTGGAACCGCCGATGCGGGCGAACACGGTGACGCCCGACGGGATGTCGAGGAGGCCGGTGGACGTGAAGGGCGTGTTGACGGCGATGAGGCCGGGGTCGTTCAGGGTGGACCGCAGCGTGCCGTGGTTGATGAAGGGCGAATTGCCGGCGAAGCGGCCGAGATCCGCCAGCGTGACACGGCCACCGGATTCCGTGGTGAGCGGTTGGTTCAACGTGAGCGAACGGGTGATCTGGATCAGGCCGCGGTTCGTGGTGATCGCTCCGAGGACACGATCAGCGTTGGCGACGAAGCGGCCGCCGGCTTCCACCAGCAGCACGCCGGCGGCACCCCCGCCGACGGTGGTGTCTTCCAGCGTCCCGAGGCTTTCGACGCGGACCGTGCCACCGAAGATCAGGTTGCCGCCGCGCAGGGTTGGCCCCATGACGCCGACGTCGGCACCCAGGGTCAGGTGCAGGACGTTGGCCGTGGCGGTGTTCGTGACGACGTAGGCACCGGCCTGGGTGATGAGTGCGGTATCGCTGCTTTCCGGGACGAGGTTTGGCGACCAGTTCGAAGGCACATTCCAATTTCCTCCGAGGGTGTTCGTCCAGGTGACCGTGGCGGCGATGGGGCGGACGACGGTCAGCACGGCCGGGCCACCCACGAGCGAATCGTAGTCATCGGAGACGAGGACCGTGTAGGTGCCGGCGTCGGCGAGGACGAGGTTCGAGAGTTGCAGGGTGGCGTTGGTGGCACCGGGGAGGTCGGTGTTGTCCTTGCGCCATTGGTAACGGAGCGGGCCGTTGCCGGTGGCGGCGACGGTGAGGGAGGTGCTGCCGGCGAAGGGCACGAAGAGGTCGTCCGGACCGTCGTTGATGACGAGGGCTGGACCGGCGGTGGACGTGTGCCGGAAGAACAGCCACTCGGAAGTTCCGGTGGCGAGGGAGCTGCCTTCTCCGAAGCTGAGCGAGGGTTCGTCGCGTGTGGCGTCGGCGAACATGTTGCCGGTCGCGACCTGGACCCGGTCTTTGAGCAGACGGACCGCGGTGCTGCCACCCGGCGTGCCGACGAACTCGATGCGCCACGTGTGGAAGTCATCGGAGGTCGGCGTGGTGACCTTGGTGCCCGGGGTGAGATCGGCGGTGTTGAACCACACCTGGCTGGACGTGAACTGGAGCGTCGCGAGACGGCCGTCCCCACGGCTGAACGTGACCGAGACCCAGCCACGGGCGGGACTGGAGGACGATCCGGGTCCCATCTTCATGCAGAACTCGATCACGCCGTTGGTGGGGAAGCGTGCGGCGGTGCCGATCTTCCGCCAGTACAGGTTTTCGCCCACGGAGGCGGTATCGATGAACCACGCGCCATTGGTGTGGTAGGTATCCTTGGTTGTGCTGACGCGGAGGTAATCCCAGTCCGGATCCGTATTCGTGGGATTACGTCCGGAGCAGGCGTACCAGGCACGGAAGCCATCCGCTTCGAAGATCGGCAGGTCGAGACCGACCATCACCGGGACCGAGACGGCGCTGCCGTAACTGTTGGTGATGCGGACGGAATAATAGCCGGTGTCGATGTCGCAGCGGAGGTTCGTCAACGGCAGGGTGGCATTGGTCGCCGTGGCGAGC
>JBIKWS010000540.1:0-3673 GCA_044356195.1 Cyanophyceae cyanobacterium | reverse complement strand
GGCAGGGGTCAGCGGCGGGCTTCGTTGGCCGCGTGGCGACGCGCGGTCTCGGCTTCCTGGTTTTCCAGCGCGATGGAGCGTTGGATGAAGATCCACGAAATCACCCAGACCAATGGAAAGAACAGCACGCCCAGCAACAGCCAGTTGAACGGGAACCCGCCAACCCGCGTCGCCATGAGCCCGGGAAAGAAGAAGTTCAGCGCCGGCAACGCCAGCAGCGCCGTCAGGAAGGACGCGGCACAGAGGACCGAAAGTCGGAACTGGCGACGTTGGAGTTCGGCAAGGAACTCCTCCGAATGGATGAAATCCGTGTGCTTCGGATCCGGCGTAGGCATCCCGGAGGGTGAGCTTTCCGCGGCCCCGATGGCAATCGTGCATCCGGTTCTGTGGAGATGGAAATCCTTGCCCTTGGAGTCCGGGCGCATCAGAAAGACCACCAACAAATCCTCCCTTGTCCACCATGCGCCCATCGATGTTCAACACGTGCCCGAAGGCTGGAGGGCACCGTGCGTTCACGCTGATTGAACTGCTGGTGGTGATCGCGATCATTGCCGTGCTGGCCTCCTTGCTCCTCCCGGCGCTCTCGAATGCCAAGGAGCAGGCGCGGAAGACCCGGTGCTTCAGCAATTCACGGCAGATGATGCTCGCCTGCCTGATGTATGTGAACGACCAGCGGGGGCGGTTGCCCTGCGGTTCGATGGATGCGCCGGGACGCTCGCCCAAGGGTTACCTCACGTGGGATGAACTCCTGTTGCCCTACGGGGTCATCACCAACGTCATCACCTGTCCCAGCCACAAGAAGGGACGCCGCCACTATTGGGTGAACGCCAACATCCTCAACTCCGCCCAAGGGCATGGAAACCCGCGCCAGACCGGCGTGATGGCGCTCGGGTTTTCCGTCGCCCCGGAGACCCTGGCCTTCCCCTCCGATACCGTCGCCTACACCGAGATCCGCGATCAGGAAGCGACCTACGCCTTCGGCGGTGTCTCCAATCCGGGCGAAGGCTGGGGCTCGATGCTCTTCGCCTACGAGGACCTCTTCATCCTCCAGTTCCGGCACCTGAAACGGGAAACGATCCCGTTCGTGGATGGCCACGTGGAGTCCATGAAATCCAACGTGCTGATGGCTCCGAAACTGCCGTCCGGCCGTCACAGCTTCGAAAAGTTCTATCGCGAGCGGTCGCAGGTGCCGCGGAATTGAAGTGGTGCTGAAGGCGTACCCCTTTGGGTTGGTTCACTTCCAGGCGAGAATCCGGAGTCCCTTCACACGCTTGAATTCGCTGTCGTTCGCAGTGACCAAGGTGGCTCCCAGACTCCGGGCCTGCGCGGCGATCAGGAGATCCAGCATGGATACACTCCGTATCCACACAAGCCGCAGCGTCAAGCTGCCGCAGTTCTTCGGGATGGTTGTCGTGGGGGAGGGTCTGGTTTCATGCGCGGAACAACGGACGAAACTATGGCGCGACGAGCTGTGATCGATGTGGGTACGAATTCGGTGAAGGTCCTGGTGGCGGACGTGGATGCGGGCGTGGTGATGCCGGTGTGGGAGACGAGCGAGCAGACGCGCCTGGGTCGGGGCTTCTACGAAACGCACCGGTTGCAGGCGGAGCCCATCGCGCTGACGGCGGCTGCCGTTGCCCGTTTTGCCGGAGGAGCGCGGGAACGCGGCGCGGTCTCCGTCCGCGCTGTGGCCACGAGTGCCGCCCGGGACGCCGACAACCGCGACGAATTGCTGGGAGCGATCCAGGAGGCATCGGGACTGGTCACCGAAGTGATCTCCGGGGAGGTGGAGGCGGAGTGGGGATTCCGTGGCGTGATGACGGATCCGGGATACGCGGGGCGTCCGGTGTTGATCATCGACGTAGGCGGTGGCAGCACGGAGTTCATCCTGGGTGTCGGGGGACGATTGGTGTTCCGGGAGAGTTTCAAGTTGGGATCGGTCCGGTTGCACGAGCGGTTTCCGCCCTCCGATCCGCCGGAAGCGGACGCGTTGCCGAAACTGCGGGCCTGGCTCGACGGGTTCCTCGCCGAGGCCGTGCTTCCCGGATTGAGGAAGGCGATGCAGGAAACGTCGCGTCCGGACCGTGTTGTCGGGGTCGGGGGCACAACGGCGATCCTCGCCTTGATGGAAGCGGGCACAGGCACCTTTGATCGCGCGTTGGTGGAGTCGGCGGAGTTCGGCCGCGACCGGCTCTCGGTGGTGCTGGAAGCGTTGTGGTCCGAACCGTTGGCCGTGCGGCGGACGCGGCCCGGACTGCCGCCCGAACGTGCGGATGTGATCCTCTTCGGCGTGGCGATCTATGACGCCGTGCTGCGGGTGTTCGGGTTCGGTTCGCTGGGGGTGAGCACGCGGGGCCTGCGATTCGCGGCGATGCTCGGGGAGGGTTTCGATGCCTGAAGGGGTGCCGTCGGGACTCGCCGTGGGCGTCGAGGCGTTGATGACAGAGTACGAGACGGAACCCGTCCACGTCCTGCACGTGCGCGACCTGGCCGTATCGCTGTTCGATGACCTCCAGTTCCTGCATCGCCTGGGGCCATTGGATCGCGCCATCCTGGACGCAGCGTCGTGCCTCCACGACATCGGGTGGACCGTGACGCAGCCCGACGGGAAGGGGCATCACAAGGAGTCGGCGCGATTGATCCGTGAACACTCCTGGACGGAGGTTTCACCGGCGGTCGTTGCGCTGGTGTCGCTGGTGGCGCGATACCATCGGAAGTCGATTCCATCGGAGGCGGATCACGAGGCCTTCGCGGAACGTTCCGCGGACGAGCGACGACGCATCCGGTGGTTGGCGGGATTGCTGCGGATCGCGGACGGGCTCGACCGGCGTCACATCCAGGCGACGCAGCACGTCCGAGCTGCCTGCGTCGAAGGGACGGTGCGGATCGTAGCTTCGGGCGTGGACGGGCTGGAGGCCGAAGTCCTCGGGGCGCGCAAGAAGGCGGATCTCCTCGCGGTGGCAACCGGGTTCAAGATTGAGGTCGAAGCGGAAGGGTGAGGGCCGTCCACCGGTTTCCTGGTTTCAGGGTGAGATGACAACCGGAGCCAGGCTGAGCCAACCGGGGGCGTGGGCGTCCTGGGTAGCGTTCGCGAAGCGGAGGGGTTTTCCGTTGGGCAATGGGTTGGGAACGCGGAGGGCCAGGGTATAGGCGCCGGGTAGGACACCCCGCAGATCCAGGGTCTGGGTCCACCGGTTCGGTCTGTCGCCGGGCAGGATGCCGGTGAGGAGGTGGGTGTTCGTGGTCGACCAGACGGCCTTGCCGTCCTTCAGCAGGCCGAACTCGGATTTCCATCCCGCGTAGAACGGCGCCACGCCCCGGTTCTCGATGTCGATGGAGACCGGCAGACGTTGGTCCGTGGTCTGGCCCAGCGTGACCGTCGGACAATGGAACTCATAGCCCATGCGTCGGACGTGGTTCTCGGCGCGACGGATCCGCTCAGGATCCTGCTGCTTGCGGAACATCCCGCTGTCCATCAGCCAGCTCGCATGGGTGGTTTCAACGCATCGTGCGAAATCCTGGATCTGCGGGTTGCCGGGGTTCTCATCGAAGACCTGGCCCCAGGCTTCGGGTCGGATCTCGCCGCCGATGGGGTGTGTCTTCCAGCGCGATTCAGCCGCGGGGCCGGCGGCCTGCAGTGCGGGCATGTAGAACCAGCTGTCCTGCTTGCGTC
>JBIKWS010000539.1:0-3687 GCA_044356195.1 Cyanophyceae cyanobacterium | reverse complement strand
AAGGCTCAGGGCTTACGCCGTGGGCTATCGTCTGTCGGTGCTCCGCACCTGTCGCGGCAGCGAGGAGTGCGCGCGGAAACGTGGGACTGCACCAGCCTCAGTCCGGGCATTCTTCGCGGCCTTCGCGGGAGGCCACATCCGCAAGGCAATGGGGTCGCGTCTATACATTATACATTTGCCGATACACCGGCCGCCAATGACCGAAATGTAAATTTTATGGACGCGACCCCATTGTCTCCCAATGCCCCTGCTTTAAATCCCACGCCTTCCGGCACGCCCTACCGCCAATCTTCCCCGAAGAATCCGGCGTCGATCACCCGGGATCCGCCGTCGCCTTGCAGGGCCAGCACGGCCCAGTCCGGGAGACGTGGGGTCTGGCGAGCGTTCGTTCCAACCCATGCCGCGAAGGTGTGGCCGCTGTTCACCACCACGTACCGATCCGGGCTCAAGGGATTCGGAGCGATCAGCACGGGCACAACATTCCCACGCGCCACTTCCCGTTTTCCGTGCCGGACGACTTCACCCTCCCATTGCAGCGGGAGCTTCCGTGCCATCCGCGCCAGCAACCGGTTGCTCTTCGGCGTACCCCAGACGACCACGTGCTGGTCACGGAGATCCCCGGCGGTGACGTCGACGTCCTTCACCACACGGCATTCGCCGCGGAACTGCCCCCGCCAATCGTTCGTGAACTGCCGCCATTGGCGATCCGCCCACGCATCCACCGGACCGTTTGCAGGTCCCGTGGGCACGACGACGAGGAACGAATCCATGAACGCGTCATCGATGGGACCCTGAAGGCCGGGACGTTTGCCCGTGACCTGGGAACGACCGCTGGCGACCTGCCAGCGCCCGTCGGCGCGCTCGAACCTCCATGGCCCCTGGGCCGACTCCCGAGCCGCGACGGAGATCGACTGGCCATCTGCCCTTGCGGTCCACGGACCCTCCGCAAGGCCAGGCGGTCGGCGCAGGGAGAACGCCGTGACGCCCTCGGTCTCCACCACGACGACATTCCCTGCCTCGACCCGAGCCCGCAGGCGGGCGCGTTCCCAGTGTTGCTGCAATCCCTCGAAGCGCGCCCAGACCGAACCTTCCCCGGCTGGAAACCGCAGCGTGTGCGTCGTGAGATCGAGGGCCGGCAACTCGGGCGAGGACGTGGACATCAGGGCATCCACGCGACGCGCCACCTCGCGCTTCGCACCCGGCTCATATTTGTGTTCCACGCCGGGGCCGATGACGTGGTCGAGGATGAGACCTTCGGCGCGCAGCGCGCGTTCCATGACCTGTGCCGCCTGGATCTGCCGATCCTTCTCGCCGCTGTAGGCGATCAACGGCACCTGACGCAGGTTCGCGGCGTAGTCGGTGGCGTTGTACCAGCGCCACAAGCGTTGTTCCCATGCCGGGAGGTCGGGTTCCTTCCGAAGGATCCCGGTGTACTCGGCGGTCTCGGCGAACCCGGCACCGGGCGCGGCGGCACGCCACAACCCGGGATGATGCGCCGCCAGATGCCACGTTCCGCCCCCTCCCATGGAAAACCCGCGAATGGCCCGCCGCGCCGGATCCGCGCCATAGGCCCGCGTCGCGTGCTCCATTGCCTCCATCACGTCGGTCTCTCCGGCGAACTTGAACGCGTTGCAGTAGCGACCGTACGGATGCACGACAACCGCATCCTGCGGCGCGAACTCTCCAGCGGACTTCATCCGTTCCCGGAGGAATCGCAGTTCCGTCAATTTCTCATCGCGCCCGTGCAGCCAGACATCGAGCCGGCCGCCGGGACGGTAGCCGCTCCCCACGACCACGCCGTACGGCTGGATGGATCCGTCGACGCGCGACATATACCCGCGCACAACCAGTCCCGTACGCATCAACCAGTCGGGCCGTCCCGCGCGCAAGGCTTCGGCGCGTTCCATGCCGAGCTGCAGCATCCGATGCGCCTCGGCGATCTCGTTCGTATGCTGGAATTCGTCGAAGCGCAGCGCCCAATCGACGGCCTTGTGGAAGATGGCGACGTCCGGCAACAGCTCGTGCCGGACGCCCGGCGTGTTGATCAGTTCGAACATCACGCCGAACAACCGTGCAGCCTCTTCATCCAACACGACCCGCTCGGCCTCGGGCACCGACACCACCCCGCGAGCCGGTGCCTGGGCGTGCAACCCCCACGCTGCCGCCAGGCAACCGGCCCACGCCATCCAACGCCACCAGAATCCGGGGATCATGGGAACATCCGACCCGGCCGCGGGTCGTGCTGTCCATCACATTCCCGGACGCGTTCGGCCGCATCCCTGCAGCAGAGATCTCGCGCAGAGGGGCAGAGACGCTGAGAGGGACCGGAAAGCGGGAGTTTGGGAACCTTGGATGGGTTCACCGCTGGGTGACTCGAAGCCGGAGACGGAAGGTCCCTTTCTCTCCGCGTCTCAGCGTCTCTGCGCGAGTCATTCTCCGTCTTCCAACGGCCTGGAGACGCCTCAAGGAAGGATGCGGATCTCGTCGACGAACGCCGTCCACGGGGCGGCTTGGTAGACCTGGAGATTGATCCGGCGGATGACCGCCGGGTTCCCCAACTGGGCGCGTGTGACCGTGACCTCGGTCCAGGTATTCGCCGGCACCGAGACGAGGTGGAATCCGGACTCCGGCCCGCTATCCGCGCTCTGCACCGTCACCTTCAGCGGTGCTGCCACCGCGCTGAAGACCCAGAAACGGACGCCGGTAGTCGCCGTGGTCGGAATGCCGGTGGAATGTCGCAGCGACAGTCCGCCCCACGCTCCGTAGCTCACCCGGATCGAACGCGCTCCCGTGCGCACCGGACTGGTGTTGGCAAAGGTCCGGGTACAGGCCCAGGACCAGTCGGCCCATCCGGACGCGAGCGCGTCCCCGTAAACCACGCGCTCCGGCGGCGGGCAGTCCGTTGTCCGCAACGCCAGCGCTGTCCCCGGCGCGGAGGTGTTGCCTGCCGCATCCCGGGCACGCACCGTGACCGAATAGGAAGTTCCACAGTTCAACCCGGTCAGCGACGCGCTCGTGGAGCGAACGTCGGCCACCTTCAGGGTCGTTCCCAGATACACGTCATAGGCCACGACACCGACGTCGTCGGTGGAAGCCGTCCAGCGCACCACGGCGGAACTGCCGGTGACGTCCGAAGCCACGAGACCCGTCGGGACCGTCGGCGGCTGGACGTCCACGGGAACGCGCGGCATCAGACGCGACAGCAACTGCACGTAGGCGGCCTGCGAGTAGATCGCGGGTTCGCTCAGTTCCCACGAATTCTCCGGCCATCCCGTGTTCCAGTCGCGATACGCCTTCTGCGGCGGTTGGTTCACGATCCCCGCGATGTTTCCGCTGTAGGAACGGTTGGGTCCGCCGACGAGATACCCGGGCGGCGGACCGTTCGGCGAGGTGATCGCATTGTCCCAGATGGAACCGTTGGCGAACCAAACGTGATATAATTCGCGCACCGAGGATTCAGCGCCGAATTCCGCCATGTTGCTGAGCATTACCAGGCCCAGCGGGTTGCACCCGTGCAGCCAGTGCAGGTGTTGTTGGGCGACCTCCTCGTAGGCGGCGGTGCCGGTGGTGACGATGCCGAACCGGACGAAGTCGAGGTTCAGGTTCCCGACATCCGAACGCGTCTGGTTGTGGCCCCAATGGAATTGCGCATCGGGCACGAAAGCCCGGTAAAGATCCGTGCCGGCG
>JBIKWS010000538.1:0-3696 GCA_044356195.1 Cyanophyceae cyanobacterium | reverse complement strand
AACAAAGGCCAACCAAAGAACCCCGCCTTGCGCGCCTGGTTCACCTCATCGAAGCCCGCCGGTCCGCGCTTCGCATCCGGTCCGCCCGCGTCGGGTCCGACCTCACCCCAGTAAAGAAAGCCAGTCTTCGGATCGACCTGGATGCGGAACGGGTTGCGGTTGCCCATCACGTAGACTTCGGGACGTGTCTTCGGTGTTCCCTCGGGGAAGAGGTTCCCCTTGGGGATCGTGTACCCGCCCTCGGGCTTGGGAGTGATGCGAAGGATCTTTCCCACGAGGGAATTGGGGTTCGCGGACGAACGCTGCGCGTCCCATGGATAGCGTCCCTTGCGCTCGTCGCTCGGGCTGAAGCCATCGGAATCGAAGGGGTTCGTGTTGTCTCCGATCGAGATGTAGAGGTTGCCTGCAGCATCGAACGTCAGCGAACCGCCCACGTGACAGCACTGTTCGCGCTGCACTTCCATGTCGATGATCACCTTCTCCGAAGCGACATCAAGTTCGGCACCCTTCAGCGTGAAGCGCGCGACACGGATCTTGCCCGCCTTGCCCTGGCCATCGTTGTAGGTCTCGGGCAGCGAACGGTTCAGGTAGATCCAGCCATTCTTGTCGAAGTTGGGATCCAGCGTGATTCCCAACATCCCCTCCTCCAATCCCGTGAACACGGGCAACTTCGCGATCACCGTCGTCTTCTTCGTGGCCGGCGACCACATCTTCACGATGCCCGCGCGTTCGGCCCAGAACACGCGGCCATCCTTCGCCACCGCGAGTTCCATCGGGTCCACCACCGAGTCGGTCGGTTCTCCATTCACGGTCTGGTCCTCGTCGAGGACCACCGTGCGGAACTGCGACTCCGGTGGGAACCAGGCATCGCCTGCGGAAGACCCGGCGGTGCCGGTCGTGGGGGTCTGGGTCTGCTGTGCGTGGACAGCAGCCCAGGTGAACATGGCTGCGCCAGCAATCAGGAGGGAGAGCTTCATGCGCGCTAGTGGACGACGGAACCCGCTCCGTAATCAAATGCGTTTACAGAGTTTGAAGTTTGAAACTCCGCCCCCCTCACCTGACCCGGAAATACCGCACCGGTTCCTCCGCGGCCGACCATCCCCCGACGGCCGCTGCGTCCGGCACCCAGGCCTTCCAATCCAGAAGGTTCGTACTGGTCTCCATTCCTGTTGCCGCCGGCCATGTTCCTTCTGTGCGGAACTGCCATTCCGCCCCGCGAAATCTCCATCCGATCCGTGCTTCGGTGCGGAGCGTGACCCGTTCGATCACCGTTGCCTTCACCGACCCCGCGGGACGGAACACCCGCAACGCCCGCATCGCATCCAGCGACTCCCCCTCCAATTCCAACCGATGCACTCCGTCCGGCAACCCGGCAACCAACGTCACCGGTTGTTCCAGTCCCGGTTCCCGTGGAACCCGCGGGACAAAGGCATCGGTACCCGTCCACGCACACCGCCACTCGATGCGATAATCCGGCGGCAATCCAATCCCCTGGGCGTTGAGGGCCAGGCCCAGGTTCCATGAACTCTGGAGGATCATCACCCGTCCCGAGTTCGACACGAAGTTCGTACGGTTCGAACCGGTGCCATCGAACCCAGTCTCCGACCCGTACAACTCGAACTCCGCAAACTGGTTTCCCGGTGTCATGCGCAAGACCCGAAGGGTCCACTGTTCCGGCACGCGCGACGCCAGGGAATCCACCATCGTCAACGCGGGCCAGGGCCGTCCCGGGACGGTCGTCGTGCGCCCGAAGTACCGGATCTCCGGTATTGAGGACGGCTTCCGGCCATCCACCCACACCTGCACCGGAAGGGCCGCGTCGCCGTCCGCGATCGCATCCACACGCGATCCCGTGAACTCGAGCGTCAACCGTTGGAGCGGACGCTCGGCCTCACGCTGGATCGGCACCTCGCGGACCTTCTCGGAATTCCATGGATCCACAGCCCCTGCAGGATCTCCCGGCAACAGATACGAGAGCACCGATGCCGCCAGGACATGGTTCCCCTCTTCGTTCGGGTGCGTTGGATCCGCGAGCAGATCCGACGCCTTTCGTCCGCGCACACGGCAATACTCCTTCCAATACCCCCGTACGTCGGCGAGGGCGCATCCGGTCGCGGCCACCACCCGCGGCAGCCACACGTAGTTCTTGTATTCCCACGTCGACGGATTTGCCGTCGCCAACTTCGCCGGATCGGTCACCTCGACCAACTCCGCGGCCGACAGCGGATGATCCCGCTGGACCAGCACGTCAGCGGTGGTGTGCTGGCGCAACCGGGTGAGCAAGCGCTGGAAATCCGGCTCCAACCCATAGGCATGGAGGATGATCAGGTCGGGTTGTGCAGGGATGACGTCGTGTTCACACGTGTAGGCAAGGCGCACGGCCTGGAAGCCGGAGATCGCCAGGTTGTGGAACTCGAACTGCACGTGCGGGTAGGCCTCGCGCAACCGCTGCGACACCTCCAGCCACCACGGATAGATCGTGATCGACTGCCCGTAGAAGACGACGCGGACCACCGGCCGGTGGGTCGGTCCCGCCGAAGCCATCAGGCTCCGCACGCGTCCCAGGCGGGCCACCTCGTTGGTCTCCGGCAGGTATCCCGCCAACGGCTCGAAGGTCCCGGCTTCAAGCCACGCCATCCGACAGAGGCCAACGGCTGCCAGCATCCATCCGAACAACACGAAGCTCCGCCCAAGGCGCAAACGCGGGAACATCGGGCCTTTCATCCCCGAACGAAGGAATCCCATCAAGTCACGAAACCCGCCCTCCCAAAAAACTCCTTCCATGGCTGGCACCCCTCGCGTTGACTGAAGCCTTGTGCGGCCATGGGGAACGCCCCGGCACGCCATTGTCATCGTCATCGAAAATGAAAATTGTCCTCGCGTACTCGGGCGGCCTCGACACCTCGGTGCTGCTCTCGTGGATCAAGGAAACCTACAACAATGCCGAGATGATCGCGTTCTGCGCGAACATCGGGCAGGCCGAAGAACTCAAGGGTCTTGAGAAGAAGGCCAAGAAGACCGGCGCGTCGAAGATCTACATCGACGATCTCCAGGAGGAGTTCGCCCGCGACTTCATCTTCCCGATGCTCCGGGCCGGTGCCATCTACGAGGGCCAGTACTTCCTCGGCACCTCGATCGCACGTCCGCTGATCGCCAAGCGGATGGTCGAGATCGCGCAAGCCGAAGGCGCGGATGCCATCGCCCACGGTGCCACCGGCAAGGGCAACGACCAGGTCCGGTTCGAACTCACCTCGGCGGCCCTCGCCCCCAATCTCGACATCATTGCTCCGTGGCGTGACGCCCGCTTCCGCTCCCAGTTCCCGGGCCGTGCCGAGATGATCGCCTACTGCGAATCCAAGGACATCCCCGTCCAGGCCTCCGCCAAGAAGCCCTTCTCGATGGACCGGAACCTCCTCCACATCTCCTACGAGGCCGGCATCCTGGAGGATCCCTGGTTCGACGCCAGCGCTCCCAAGAACCGCGACTACTTCACCACCCTGTCCGTGTTCCCCGAGGACGCGCCCGACAAGCCCGAGATCGTCACCCTCGACTTCGAGCGCGGCGATTGCGTCGCAGTCAACGGCAAGCAACTCAGCCCGCTCGCCGTCATGCAGGTCCTGAACAAGATCGGCGGCAAGCATGGCGTCGGCCGCGTCGACATGGTCGAGAACCGCTTCGTCGGCATGAAGAGCCGCG
>JBIKWS010000537.1:0-3698 GCA_044356195.1 Cyanophyceae cyanobacterium | reverse complement strand
GATGGGGACGGAGAACGTACGGGCGATGCTCTTCGGGACGATCCAGTACCTAAACACCGAGTTGACCGGGCTGGTGGTGTCGCGACTTGGCAATCTGAGCGAGCCGATCCATGGCACGGACGTGCCGCTGGCGGGTGCGGTGGTGCGGGCGCGGGCGAAGTCCGTGTTCAATCCGCTGCCGTTCACGCTTCAGGGCGGGGAGATGTTCACGGTGAGCGACGGCAACGGCTTGTACAGCATGCTGGTGCCGGCGCAGCAGAATGGCGGGCATGCGTTGAACGCGACGCATCCGCAGTTCCCCGGGCGCTTCGCGTCGAGCGGCGCGGGGATGCGGTTCGATCCGAACCATCCGTTCGGCGGCGGCAAGATCGTGTTCGACCGGACGCCGCAGCCCGACCGGACGCCTCCGCAGATCAACGTCGTACAGAGCGATCCGTTGCCGGCGCCGGGGAGATCCGTGCAGCTGATCGTGAGCGTGCTCGACGCGAGTGGGCCCGCGGCGGTGCCGGGATTCCAGCCGGCGCAGGCCGCGGTTGAATCGGTGGAACCCAGGCAGGCCGTGACCCTGCTGGTGGATCGCGGCGGGGGCCTGTGGGAACTCGAATGTGACCGGCCGGCGCGCGTGGTGCTGAAGATCCGCGGGTACGACGCCTTCCTGAACGAAGCCGTGCGGCGGTATGCGGTGAACTTCGGCGAACGCCCGGCGATCGGGCCGTTGGCCGGCGATCCCTTCGGGCCGCGCCTGCTGTACTCGCAGCCCGACCAGGACGGCCTGGGTGTGGCATCGGATCAGCCCATCGTCCTGCAGTTCAGTGAACCGCTGGCGCCCGATGCGCCGGAGGAAGCGGCGCGCCTGTTCCTGCTGACGCCGTTCGGCGGAACGCCGCGCGTGACCTTCGGGCGGGATCGCTCCGAGCTGGTGATGGTGTACCCGTTGCTGGCGCCCGGGCTCGATCACACGCTTTCCATCCAGGGCATCCGCGACGCGGCCGGCCAACTCTTCGACCAGGACCCGAATCCGAGTTCGCCCGCGGGTGAGCCGTACCTGCTGCGTTTCCGGACGGCGACGGAGCGACGCGTGCCCCTGGCGGACGTGCTGGAAGGCGGCGGCGCGGTGATCCGAGGCGGGTACGCCTACGTGATCGACCGGCTCGGAAGCCGCGTCACCGCGTACGACATCTCGGTGCCGTCCCAACCGTCCATCGCCGGCCAACTCGCCATGCCGGGGCGGCCGACTGCGATGGCCTTGGTGCCTGCGTACGCGTGGGTGAAGACCTGGGCGGGTAGCTCCACGCCGGGACCGACGCCTCCCGACACCCACGAACAGGGTGACCTGCTGGTGGTGGCGGGAGGCTCCGGCGTGGGAACAGGATTCATCCGGGTCATCGATCTCCGCCAACGCCTCGGGCCTGGATCCGTCGTGGCGGGCGGGCGGGTGGATCTCGACGAGACCGCGCGGATCACGCGCATAACGTGGTCGGCACCGTACCTCGTGCTGGCGCAGAATACCGCGACGGCTCCGTCGCTGCGCGTGTTGCACCTGCAGACCCTGCTGCTGGGTTTCGCGTACCAGGACTGGGCGCGCGAGCTGATCCGCCGAAGCGAGTTTCCGATCCTGCCGGAGGAGGCGGTGGCCGGAGTCGACGTGAACGGCGACGGCGACTACGTCGACGCATCGGAAGGCGACCAACTGCCGGTGCTCGGGCGGTCCCAACTGCAGTTCACGCCGGGCGAAGTGACGTTGCTGACGCTCGCGCCGAACGAGATCGCGGGTGCGAACGCGGTCCGGTTGCTGCAAGGGACGTCGCGGTTCCTGGCGGACGTGGTCGCGGATGGAGGATCGGGATTCGTCGGGGCGTTGGTGACGGCGGGAACCGACACGGAAGTGGAGGTCGCGCAATACGTGTTTCCGACAGCGACCAATCGCGTCGACAAGCCGGCGGAATTCCGCGGGTTCCTCGTGGGGCAGGTGACGCCGGAACGCTTCCGCATCCAGTTCACCAATGTCTATCCGAAGCGGGCGTTGCGGGTGGACGTGGGCAGCCGGCGCCTGGTGGTGGCGGGATTGATCGGGTTGAGGGAACAGACGAACCAGTTGGCGGTCATCGATGTCACGTTCGCGCCGCAGGTCAGCCTCGTGAACGAGATCCCGTTCCCGACGAACACCTTTGGTCTCTTCCAAGGGGCGGAACTGGACGACAGCGGGCGGTTGGTGTTGCTGACGGCCGATGCGGGCGGACGGGAACAGTTCGTGATGGTCGATGCGAAGCGCCTGCTGGACCCGGCCCCGGCGGTGGGGTGGCATCCCGCGATCCTGGGGATCCAACCCGGCGTGGGCGGAGGCAATGTGCCGTTCGGCGTGATCCGCGCGGGGACGGCGGTGGCGAGCCTCCGGTTGCGCAACGTCGTTTCGCAGACGGCGCCGCTGATCCGCTGGGTGTTGTCGCCGTCGGAGTGGTTGAATCCCTTTGCAGCGCACGATTACGCGGGTCGCCTGCCGGAGATCCGGTCGCTGGTGGAGCCGTACCAGATGCCGGTGGTGAAACCCGGCGCGAACGGCGGGCTCGAACCGGGTGAACCCGGCCGTCACGTCTATCTCCACGCCGAGATCCCGGGCGGGGCAGGAGCGGAAGTGATGATGAGCCTGATGGCGATGACCCCAGCCGGACGCGTCGTGGCGCGGGATGTGGGGTCCCAGCCGCCGGCGATCTGGAACGACCTGCGCCTGCGCCGGCTTAGCGACGATCCGAGGTCGGAGGCGTTCAACGTCTATCTCTCGGGTCCCATCGCCGTGGTGGCCGGGAAACTGACGGCGGCGGAACTGGCGCAAGTGCAGTCCGCGCGGGCGCGCACGCTGATCACGCAGGGGGCGCGTATCCGGGTCGGCTTCCCTGCGGAAGCGGGCGGGAATCCGGTGCTGCAACCGTACGCGGGGGACCTCGCCGCGTCGCAATTGTCGGACACCAACCGCACCACGTTGACCCTCGGGTCGTCCGTGTCGCGCGGCACGCAGGTGCTGGCGCCGGAGCTGGAGGCGGACGAGGAACTGCGCATCCAGACGGTGGTGGATCGGTTCAACACCAACGTCTGTCCGGCGGGCACGTTCCTCAACTACGCGCACAACCTCGATTGCCGGCTCACGTTGCGGATCAACGGGCAGGTCGTGCGCGGCGTGACCGACGACCAAGGCACGCATTGGCCGTTGTTCGAGAACGTGCCGTCGAGCGCCGGAGCGCACCGCGTGTTCCTCGACACGCAGCATGCGGGCGAACCCGGCGAACACACCTTTGAACTCCGGGCCGAACGCTTCGAAGGCTGGGATGCGGCCACGCAGGTGACGCGGACGGGAACGCTGGAACATGAGGTCGAGATCCAGGAACGCGCGCCGGTCGGGCATACCTTTGTCCAAGGCATCGATCTCTGGGACGGCCACCTGACGATGGCACGGCAGGACTTCACCTATGCCGGTCGCCGGCTGCCGCTGGAGTTCACCCGGACCTACAGCAGTGCGGGTGACAGTTCGGCCGGCCCGATGGGCGCTGGCTGGAACCACAGCCATCAGATCCGACTCATCCGCGATGACTGCGGGCGTTGGACGGTGATCGGCGGCGAAGGCGGCGGGAACGTGTTCACCCAGCCCACCGTCGATCCCGCGAAGGAAGCCCTGTATCGGGCGTTGCTCCCGGTGCCGGTCGGGC
>JBIKWS010000536.1:0-3704 GCA_044356195.1 Cyanophyceae cyanobacterium | reverse complement strand
CCAGGTCGAGTGTCCGGGGCCGAGGATGCCAGAGACTCGCCCTTCTCGGTCCAAGCGCAAGGGAGGAGGTCCCAGTTCTTCCACACCCACGCAGCCGTATGGATAGCCAGGGAAGCTGTCGATGTACTGGGACCCGCTCCCATCCCGGCGAACGCGGGCGGCAGCGCCCGTTCCGTTCCATCCACCCTTATAGGTCACCGCGTAAATCCACCCCGACGCATCCTCCACGGCACCGCCGACGAATGTAGGACCGCTGATCAATTCGCGGACGACCCCGGAAGTCGAGACGGTGAGCACCTGGGATAACGTGCTGACGAAAAGGCCGTTCTCACCGTCGCGGGCGATCATGTTGACATTGGGTACACGCGCCGCGATCTCCCGCGTGCCGGTCTTGGGAGACCAACGGTAAATGATGTCAGGATCCTTGGAGCCGAGTCGCCGTGTGACTCCATAAACGAGGCCGCCCGGGCCGCCGACCGGACTGCCGATGGGAGTTCCCATCACGTTTTCAGCCAGGCCAAACCAACGGATGGGTTCGACGTGCAGCGTGCCTTGGGCAAAGCACGGAAGCCACGCGCCGAGAATCAGGGCGAAGAGGCGGATGCCAAATGAGCGTGGTTCCTTAGGCATGGTGCCGTTCTAGCCGACGACGTTGACGATGCAAGAGGGTTTCATGGGGCTGCTGGGAGGGCGCATCTCGACACTGCCACCTTTTGGAAGGGATTCGGGGCGGCGATGTCCTCATCGCCTCGGGAATGGCTTTGGAACGGCGACGGGGACGTCGCCACCCCGTTCCTTGCGAGGGCAGCTTCAAGATGCACCCGATAACGATGTTCAAGCTGGGTGGGTTGGTTTCGGAACTGATGGACCGGTTCGGGATCGAGACCCACGCCTTTGTCGTGATGGACAACCCTGACCACCTTTTGATGCGACGCAGTTGGAGGAAGTTTGGCGTCACCTGCACCTGAATCCGGTGAGGATCGCGGGACTGGGTTTTGCAAAGGCGGATCAATGGCGGACACGGGTGCTGGGGTGTCCTGATCCCGGAGCGGTCTTGGCGTCTTTGCGTCTTGAGCGAAGCGGGCGTGAGCATTCCATCCGCGACGCCCTATGTGTTTGGACATTGCATTGGTGCCGACCTCAACTCGGACTCTGACTCGATCCCGACAAGGTTCGGCATCGTGCCGGGCGCGCCACGGTGAGGGATGACGAGGATCCCGGGCGGCTGCCCTTGTCGCACGCGTCGGTATCGGGATCGGTATCGCCATCGGAATCGAGAACGAGTTCGAGTTCGAGTTCGAGGAAGGCGATCCCGATCCTTGAAAGGGCGACGAGGACGTCGCTGCCCCGTTCCATCCGGGGGCAGGGTCAGGATGTGCCCGCCTCTGACGAAGGGGGCGTCCGAAGGCTTGATCTTGCGGATGGGCTCGGGTTGGTTGGCGGCACGCTTGAAATCCATGAATCGATCCCGGTGGTTATTCCTCGGTGTGGTCGGGCTGTTGGTTTTTCCTTCGCAGGCGTCGGCGAATGCCGGGACACCGTTGATGTGGGCGACGGCGTCCCATCTGGTGATCGGCAACGCGCTGATTGGGGTGCTGGAGGGATGGATCCTGGGGAGGTGGTTTGGGATTCCGCGTACGAAGGCAATCCTGGTCATGATTGCCGCCAACTACTTCTCGGCTTGGGTGGGCGGGTTGTTCATCCGCGGTGCCATTGTTTCCGCGCTTCCAATAGATCTGAACAATGGCTGGAGATGGTTCTGGATCATGGTGGGCGTGACGTATTGCCTGACCCTCTTGCTGGAGTGGCCGTTCGTGGCCGCCGTCTTTCGTGGGACTCCGGGGTGGATGAAGCGGACGATGGGAGCGACATTCGCCGTGCAGAGTGTTTCCTACACCCTCCTGTTTGGTTGGTATTGGTTGGCGAGCTCGACTTCGCTGTACACACAGACGCAGATCGTCCGATCCGAGGACCTCTCTTTGCCGGAGTCAGTGCTGGTTTATTACATCGATCCATCCGATGGCGGCGTTTACCAACGGGGGCTTGCCGGCGGTGAGGTGAAGAAGGTTCTGGATCTGAAATTGGGCCAGAAGGCTGATCGCCTGTTTGTTTGGCCAAACGCGGTCGACACGAATCGGTGGGATTTGATGGCATGGCTTGAGGGCGAGGACCGTCGCAGCCCCGGAACAGTCTCCGTACGCACGAATCTTCATATCGATGCCGCGATGGATTGGAGGGGTTTTGATGAGGACCCACCCACGTACAGAGGGACGGGGTCCAACTTTGGCGACGTTGCGGCTCTAGCGAGTGCAACCAACAGTCCGTGGGAGTTCTGGGTGGGCTTCTGGGCCTCGGGTGGGCTTCACGTGTCGCGAAAGGGGACCGATGACTGGTTTCGGGTGGCTTACGAGACTCCGTTCGGCGCGTGGCCTGTCCGGAACGCCGTTCACCTGCCGTCGGACAAGGTGCTTTTCCAACTCGGTGAGGATCAGATCTGCGGGTTTGACCCGGTGAAGCGCCAGGTGGCGTTATTGTGGCGGGGGAGGGGGCCGGTGCCGGTCATTGGGAAGTAGGGGTATGTAACCAACGTTCGTAACCTTCGCTCGGGGATCCCGTAGGAAGGGGCGGACATGAAGGCTTCGACTCTTTCCCTGGACGGCGGCTCCCGATGGTTGGCGGCCGTCGCGGTCCGTGGTGTGGGCGCTTTGGCCCTGTGGTGGTTGGCGGCGTCGTGGGCGGTGGCGGGCATCAACAACCAGATCACCGAGGTCACCGTGCCGAACTACACGGGCTACGTGATCGAATCGGACGTGCTGAACCCCGATCCGGCGTCAGACCGGAACCAGATCGAAGGGCGGGGCCGGGTGACCTTCACGAAGACGGCGACGGGGGATTCGAGCTTTGAGTACACGCTGCGGTTCTTCCTGGTGAATGAATCCGGTGTGAAGCAACCGCTGAGCGGCGGTGACGATCATGTGGATGTGGTGCGGACGGTGACGTTCACGCCGGCGCAACCGGCCGGTACACAGCAGTTGGTGGTGTTCGACGCGGGGCTGACACCGTCGGGGATCCTGAATCCGTACGTGAACCATCGGGTGGAAGCCCAGTTGTTGCGGCGTCCGGTGGGGAATCCGCTCCCGCCGGGGACGGTGGGGGCGGGGCAGACCGGTGCGGACGAGTACCGACGCTTCATCCAGTTCAAGGGGTTGCTGAGCGATGACCCCGCGGTGCACGTGGTCCCCTTCGTGAAGGGTGGAACGTGGCTGACGAGTTATCTGGTGAAGACGGATCCGCAGAAGGATGACCTGCAGGTGACCGCGAATCTGGAGGTGCACCGGTACGACGGGTTTGCGGTGGCCCCGTTCAATACGGACATCCGGTTCCGGTTGTCGCTCCAGCTCCGGGATGCCGAGACCGATGCGCTGATCCCGTTGGCGGACTCGACGATCGACTGGACCAACGCGATGCCCAGCCATTTCAACGCCGCGCTGAAGAAGCCGATGGTGTCGCTGTTCAATCCCACCCTGAACTTCCGTCCGGCCGATGGACAGCAGTTGGATCCGCGGCGGCAGTATCGCGTGACGGTTTCGGTGGGTCATTTCGAGACGCCCGGAGCGGCGTTTCCGGTGCTCGGGGATTCGGCCGTGGTGGCACCGCGGCAACTCCTTCATTTCAACGGCAACCTGATGTTCGGGTCGGTGACC
>JBIKWS010000535.1:0-3706 GCA_044356195.1 Cyanophyceae cyanobacterium | reverse complement strand
TTGTGCTTACTGTTCCTGTTGTTGCGGAACACCGTCTGCGGCGAGGACATCCGCTTTCCCGCGGACGCCGGCGTGATTGACGTTACCAAGGCACCCTACTTCGCCAAGGGCGACGGCCGGACGGACGATACCGCCGCCCTCCAGCAAGCACTGCTGGAACACCCCAATCAGAACCGGATCATCTACCTTCCCAACGGCACCTACCTGGTTTCCGCCCCCTTGCGATGGCCGGAGGGGACGAATGCGGAGTCGAGCCAACGCGCGACGATCCTCCAGGGCCAGAGTCGCGCCGGAGTCATCATCCGCCTCGCGGATCATTCCCCCGGGTACGCAATTTCCTCACGGGACGCGATGGTGCTCTGGATGGGCGACTCGCCCTCCTGGCGGGATCGAAACGCCGTACGAAACCTGACGATCCACACCGGTGAAGGAAACACCCTAGCCACGGGCATTGCCTTCATGGCGAATCGTCAGGGTTGCATCCGGGACGTCACGATCATCTCGGGCGGCAAGCAGGGCGAAGGAGTCGCGGGAATTGATGCCGCGTATTGCGACGCGATTGGACCCGCGCTGATCAAGAACGTCCGGGTCGAGGGCTTCGACTATGGCATCAAAGCCGGGCACCCGCAGTTCTCGCTGACGATGGAGCATGTGGAGGTGGTCGGGCAACGGATCGCAGGAATCCGGAATGCCGGACAGACGCTCAGCATCCGCGATCTGCGTTCCACCAATACCGTGCCTGGGCTCCTGAGCCGCGACACCACCGGGTTCGTGACGCTGCTGGACTCAACACTGCAAGGCTTGCCGGTCCGCCGTCAGGCAGCGGCCATCCAGAATCAGGGATTCCTGTTTGCTCGCCGCCTGGAAGTTTTCGGGTACACCAACACGATTGAGAATCGAACGGTGACGAACCTCACCGTGCAGGCGGAGGACATCACCCAGTTTTCATCCCACACCCGGCTTTCCCAGTTTCCGTCGCCGGCAGAACCGTTGGATCTCCCGATCGAGGAAACGCCGGAGGCTCCGTGGGATCCGCTCGAACAGTGGGTCAGCCCCTTGAAGTTCGGGGGACTGCCCAACGACGACACGGATGATGGGCCAGCGATCCAGCAGGCGATCGACTCCGGCGCCACGACGGTTTACCTGCCGAACGGTGCCTGGAAGATCACCTCGCCGGTCGAGATTCGCGGTGCTGTGCGGCGGATCATTGGATGTGAGGCCCGCATCATCAACACCGGGCTGGGACTTCGTACGGCCTTTCGGCTGGTGGATGGCAAGGAGCCCGTCGTCTGGATGGAGCGCCTCGCTGCGCATTCCGGATTGGACGGGTTGATCGAGCACGCCGCGTCCCGGCGGCTTGTGATCTCCTCCTGTTCGGACGTGCGTTACGTCGGAACCGGGAGCGGCGATCTCTTTCTGGAGGACGTTTCGTCGCGTGCGGAGTGGAAGCTCAAGCAGCAGAAGGTGTGGGCGCGCCAGTGGTCCATCGAGCGCGATGGCTCGAAGGTGGTCAACCAGGGTGGCTCGCTCTGGGTTCTGGGCCTGAAGTCCGAGCGGGGTGGGACCGTGGTGACCACCAGCGAAGGTGGAAAAACGGAGATCTACGGTGGCCTGGTCATGGCCGGCAGCGGCCCGAAGTCCGATCCCATGTTCGTGATCCGCGAAGCCTCCGCCAATCTGTCCGTCGGCGAGATCGCATTCCAGGGCAGTCCGTACCGCAGCATTGTCACTGAGACGCGGAAGGGCGTGACCCGTGTGATCGAGCGGGGTGCTCCCCACTTGGCCGACTTGCTCCCGGAACACGGGGGAGGCGTGGCAATCGCGCTTTACTCCGGGTTCGAAGGCCCGGATGCGCTACCGGCGACGATCCTCAATACGTCGACCAACCGAATCTCGTTGCCGGGTTACAGTCCGACACGGCCCTGAACGGGTCCCGTCTGTTTCAGGGCAGTTCCTGGATCCGGACGTTGCGCCAGCGGAGTTCGAGTTGGTTGGTGTTCTTGCCCACGCCGTGGACCTGGAGGGCGATGAAGCCCGAGGGCGTCAGGGAGTCCTTGAGCTGGGCCGCGGGAACCCCGTTGAGGAACGTCTTGAGCTGGTCCCCGACGCATTCGATGCGGAACTGGTTCCACTCGCCCATGCGCAATGCGGCGCGGGCGGTCTCGTTGGTCTTGAGGTCCGCAAGCCAGCCGCGACGTCCCTCGTCGTAGATCCCGCCCGTCCACGCGCGTTTGGAGGGATCGATCTCGACCTGGTAGCCGTGAACCCGGCCGGCGGGAATGGAGTTGGTCTTGCCGTTCCACACCACCTTGCGCGGTGAGGCATGCACCTCGGACCGGACCTGCACCCCGGAATTCAGCGCCGGGTGGGGCTTGAACTCCAGTTCGAGGACGAAGTTCGTGTACGAACGCTCCGTGCAGAGGAACGAATTGGGCGTCCCCGCCACGGCACGGCCGACGATCTCGTTGCCCTCGACCGCATAGGTCGCCTTGCCGCCATGCTGTATCCACCCCTTGAGATCCTGCCCGTTGAAGAGTGGCTTCCAGACGGGATCGGCAGCGAGCGACGGCAGCGCGGTGAACGCGACGCAGGCAAAGCCCAGCAAGGCGGAAATGGTGGAGCGCATGCTGGGAAGAGTGCCGGGTCGAGGACGGGAGCCAAGCCCGCACTTCACTCCGGAGCGGGCATGTCCTTGCCGAGCTTCATGTATTCCCAGAGCGCCTGGATGGTCTTCGGGCCATTGCCTTCATAGAATTCCGGCAGTGGGCTGTTGCCCTGCTCGTCGAAATATCCGGGCATCTTGGTCGTGGGATCCACGCTGATCGGGCTGCGGATCCAGCGCTTGAAGTACTCGGGTTGGAGGCGCTCGAAAGCGAGGGCGAGATTGATGCCCGGGGCTTCGAAGACCGCGGTCGCGCCGAAGTCGGCAATGCCATGGCAGGAGATGCACGAGAACCCGCCTTGGGCACTGACCAGCTTGCGACCCTTTCCGGCGTCTTCGGCGACACTCGCCGTGTCCGCCACCGTCTTCACCGGTTGGCCGTGGCGCGTCGAAAGCCCTTCGGCGAGGAACTGGGCGTAGGCAGGGAAGGCCGGCATCCGGGCTTCCAACCACGGGCGTGGCTTGCGGGTTTCCTTGCCGCTGATGAACGCGGTGGCCCACTCGGTCTTGAGCTTTCCGCCCAGCAGTTCCCACGCCGGGAATCCCTCGTGCTTGCCATGGCATTCCGCACAGTTCAGCGCTTCGGACTGCCGGTTCAGGAATTCAGCCGAAGAATGGCGCTTGAGGGACTCGCGGTCCGATTTGGCGAAGCTGCGCAGCGCCTCGCGCTGGGCCGCCGTGTGGCCGTACACGGGTGCCTTCGATCCCGCCGCCGGCGCATCCGCCAGGCAACCCAGGGTCCAACGGTCCGCTGCCAGATCCTTCAACGGCTTCGAAGCCACCGAGCTCTTCATGCCGTCGACGGCATGGCAGTTCAGGCAGCCGGTGGATTCCACCAGCTTGCGACCCTTTTCCAGGAGCGCCGCGTCCGTCGGTGCCGCCTTGTCTTCCGCCCCCTCGGCGTGCTTGTCGAGGAACGCGGCGAGGTTGGAGGCTTCGTCCGCGCTCAGGTGGAAGTCCGGCATCCGGATCCAGCTGAAGTGCGAGGAAGGCTTCTGCAGGAACGCCGCCAGCGCGCCCGGCTTGAACTTCGCCTTCACCTGC
>JBIKWS010000534.1:0-3708 GCA_044356195.1 Cyanophyceae cyanobacterium | reverse complement strand
GAACCCAGCACCGCCCGTGATGAGGATGTTTCGCACGGCCGGAAGTTAGGTAGGTGTCCGTCAGGTGCAAGCTTGCGGAAATCCGGTGAAGCCCGGAATCGGGGCAACCGGAAACAGGCAGGGATTGGATTGGGTGGCAGGAATCGCTGCAGGCCGGGTGCCCTCACCCGGCGCATGCCTTGAAGACTGCAGACGATCCGCAGACCGCCAGTTCATTGCTGCAAAACACCCTTTCCGTAGAGGGTCGGTGCTTCGTGTGGGCCAAAGCCGATACGAAGCGCGGAATGCCTCTCGCGAAACCGCGAAGGGCGCGAAGAAAGGAGGCAACGCCACCCCCACACCCCAGCCAGTGCATCCTGTCCCTCCTGTCATCCTGTCTTCCTGCCTTCTTTCGACAGGATGTCAGGATGGACAGGAACGAGTCTTAGGTAACGCTCCCGCCCAATAGTCGGATCCTGTCCACTTTTGCGTCTCCGTACGAAAACGGACTCGCACCCGGCGCGTGCCAAGGTTTGCAACGGACGATTCGTTCGCGGCAACCTCCCTGTCGCACCGCAACACCGCCGTCGTGGTGAAATGGCAGACACAGGGGACTTAAAATCCCCTTCCCGCAAGGGAGTGTGGGTTCGATCCCCACCGACGGCACCACTCCGGGAACCTCAATCCTCGCTGGGCACCGGGGCCACCACGGCAGGTGGTACGTGGGCGGCGATGAAAGCCGCGGCTTCCTGTCGGATGCGTTCCTGTTCGGCCGGTTCCTTCTTCCGCCAACTCTGCACCATGACGGACACGCGCGGGTTGGCGCGGAACCGGTCCTCATGCCGCGCGAAGAAATCCCAATACAGGACGTTGAACGGACACGCCTCGGGACCGGACTTCACCGTCGGGCGATACCGGCAGCCCGCGCAGTAGTCGCTCATCTTCGAGATGTAGGCGCCGGCGGCGGCGTAGGGCTTGGTGGCCATGTAGCCGTTGTCGGCGTGGAGGGCCATGCCGACCACGTTGGGAGCCATGACCCAGTCGTGCGCGTCGACGTACATCTCGGTGAACCACCGCAGGGCTTCGACCGGCTTGATCCCGGTCAACAGCATGAAATTTCCCAACACCATGAGGCGCTGGATGTGGTGGTTGTATCCGGTGGCGCGCACCTCACCGAGCACCTGACGCAGGCAGTTGAGATCGGTTTCGCCGGTGTAGAACCAGGCCGGCACCGGGCGATTGGCACCGAGACCGTTCATGTCGACGTAACCGGGACCCTTCAGCCAGTAGACGCCGTTGATGAACTCGCGCCATCCGATGATCTGCCGGATGAAGCCCTCGGCGGACGCCAGCGAAAGGGTGCCCTTGCCGAAGGCGTCAAGCGCGGCCTGGACACACTCCATCGGCCGGAGCAGTCCCAGGTTCAGCATCGGCGTCAGGACCGAGTGGAACAGCGTGGGTTCCCCGGTGAGCATCAGATCCTCGTACGGCCCGAAGCCATCGAGACGCTCGTTCACGAACCGTTCGAGCCAGCGCAGGGCCTCCGGACGGCACACGGGCAGCCAGAAATCGGCGGCGTTCCCGGGATGCTGCGGGAAGAGTCGGGCTACGGTCTCCATCACGCCGCGGGTGATCTCGTCGGGTTCGACGCGCACCCGATCCTTGGGACGCGGCCGACCGGCCTTGGTCCATTCGGCGACCGTCTTCCGGTTCTCGGCATCGAGATTCCACTCGCCGCCGGTGGGGGTGCCATCGGGTTCGAGGAGGATCCCGAGCTTCTTCCGCATGCGACGGTAGTGGTTCTCCATGAGGAGCCGGGGGGCATTGCCGGCCCATTTGCGGAACTCCTCGCGTCCCACGAGGAAAAGGTTGCCCTCGACCCATTCGAGGCGGAAGCCGACCTGCCGCGCGAGGCGCGGCAGGGCCTGGGTCATCTTCCAGTCGCCGGCTTCCATCACGCGGACGCGGTCGGGTCGAAAGGCCCGCAGATGCTTCCGCAGGGCGTCGCCGTAGGATTCCGTGTCCTCAAGGGTGTGGTAATCCACCTTCCAGCCCGCGGCTTCCAGCGCCTGACGGAAGTGCCGCATGGCGGCGTAGATGAGGATCAGCTTGTGCTGGTGATAACGCAGGAAGGAGCCCCGGGATCGGGACTCGACCAGCAGGACAACCGTATCCTTGGGATCACACGCCGCGAGAGCGGCGTTCTCCAACGTCAGTTGATCCCCGAGCACCCAGACGGTCGTCATTCACCGCAGGGTGGACTTATTATCGCGCGACGCCAACCGTCGTCCTCGGGGAACTGAGGGCGGGGGGAAGCTGCCAGTTGCCAGTCTGTACGCCGGAGGCGTTACAGCCGATAGCCCCGGGTCGTGCGAAGCACGCACCCGGGGAAAGGGGTGTCGATTTGGAATCCGCACCCTGGCGGGGTGCGAAGATTCGGGAGTCTGCAACCCCTGCCGGGATAGGTGACTCCAAGGGGACTCGGGACCCGGGGTTGCTTCGCACCCCGGCTATCCGCTTCAACGCCTCCGGCCTAGCCCACCGGGAGGGATCTGAAGCCTGGAGGTTGGGAACTTCCTCCTGGGTCCTACGATCGGGAACTGGAAACTTGCATCTGGCCTCTTGCCCCCCTGCGTCCGCCCCCCTAGAAAAGCGCCACAAATTGAATATGTCCGATTCTGCCACGCCCGCCGCGCCCGTTGTGCCCACGGATTTCATCCGGGACATCGTCACGGCCGACCTTGCCTCCGGGAAGCACTCACGGATCGTCACCCGGTTCCCGCCGGAACCGAACGGCTACCTCCACATCGGGCATGCGAAGTCGATCTGCCTGAACTTCGGTATCGCGCGGGAGAACAACGGCCAGTGCAACCTGCGGATGGACGACACGAACCCCGCGAAGGAGGAGGTCGAGTACGTCGAATCCATCCAGGAAGACGTCCGCTGGCTCATCGGCGGATGGGCGGACCACACGCTCGGGCTCAAACCGCTCAAGGCGACGCCTTCGGCGCATGAGACGGCGGATGGCACGGATTACTACCTTCCGGCGGTGTTGCCCGGCGCGTCCGGCGGGGTCCCGTTGGAACCGTTCTTCGCCTCGGCCTACTTCCAGCAGATCTACGAATTCGCCGAACGCCTCATCCTCAAGGGCAAGGCCTACGTCTGCGATCTCACCCCCGAGGACACCGACAAGTATCGCGGCGCACCGGACCGCGCCGGCGTCGACAGCCCGTACCGCACCCGTTCCATCGAGGAGAGCCTCGACCTGTTCCGGCGGATGCGTGCGGGCGAATTCCCGGACGGCAAGCGGACCTTGCGCGCGCGCATCGACATGGCCTCGCCCAACGTGTGGCTGCGGGATCCGATCCTGTACCGCATCCGCCACACCGAACACCACCAGACCAAGAATGCCTGGTGCGTGTATCCGATGTACGACTTCGCCCACTGCATCAGCGATTACCTCGAAGGCGTCACGCACTCCATCTGCACGCTGGAGTTCGAGGTGCACCGACCGCTGTACGACTGGATCCTGAAGAGCCTGGAACTGGCCCGTCCCCTGCCCCACCAGCACGAGTTCGCGCGCCTGAACCTCGGCTACACCGTGATGAGCAAGCGCAAGCTGCTCCAGCTGGTGAACGAGAAGATCGTCGTGGGATGGAACGACCCGCGCATGCCGACGATCTCCGGATTGCGTCGCCGTGGGGTGGCGCCCGAAGCCCTCCGGGATTT
>JBIKWS010000533.1:0-3717 GCA_044356195.1 Cyanophyceae cyanobacterium | reverse complement strand
ACCAACCCGCCGCCCGCCGTCGTCCAGACCTCCCGGCCGCCCACGGTCGTCACGCCCCCGACGAACCCGCCACCCACCGTTGTCGTCCGCAGCAACCCACCGCCGCGCCCGCCCATCGTCGTCACCTCGCCGCCGCCCGCCCGCGCGGTCGTCGCTTCCAATCCGCCCAAGCCAACCGTCGTCGTCACCACCCCACCGCCCAAGCCGGTGGTCGTGACGCCGCCCTCCACCGAATCCCAGAAGCCCAAGCCTTCCACCACCCCGCCGCCCACCCCCGTTCCGGAAGTCCCGCTCGAAGTCGTCGCCGTCACCAACGATCCCACGCCACGGCGCGCCGACGACACCGTGGCCCGCCCGCGTCCTGCCGGCCGCCTCGCCGTCCCGATCCCGGAGACGCGCCCGCCCGAGACCACCGTCCGCGTCCCCGAACCCACCCCGCCACCCGTGGCGGTCGTGACTCCGGCACCCACGCCGGAACCCGCCCCTGATGCGGCCCCGTCCGACGCCGATGGAGCCAATGCCGATTCCGAAACCGACGCCGACGGCAAACCGCGCCGGGGATTCTGGGGCAAGGTCAACCCCGTGCGCTGGGGAAACCCGACCAAGTGGTTCCGCAAGGAAGGCCCGCCACAAGCCGAGGTCCCCGACCGCGAGGCCGCCAAGTCGTCCACTGCCCAGGCTTCCACGAAGGTCACGCCCTTGCCACCGGCAGTGCCCCCGAAACCCGTCTGGTCACGCTACACCCGCGAGAACCCGCTGGCTCCGGCCCGCGGCAACCGCGCCGCCGCCGATGCCGAATACCAGCGCGGTGCCCAGGCCCACCAGAAGGGCGACCTCAAGGCCGCCACGGACGCGTACCGCCGCGCCATCGCCCTCGACCCCGCCCACTTCGAATCCCAGCACAACCTGACGCTCGTCGCCCTCCAGCAGGGCGACCTCAAGACTTCCCTGAGCGTCGGCGAAGTCGCCGTTGCCCTCGATCCCGACTCCGCCAACGCCCGCTACAACCTCGCCGTCGCCCTCCAGCGCTCCCGCTATCCCGTCGATGCGGCCGAGGAACTCGAGAAGCTCACCCGCCTCCACCCCGACGATCCCAACGCGCACCTCGCCCTCGCGACCCTCTGCGCCGGCGACCTCGCCGATCCCGACTGCGCCCGCACCCATTACGAGCGCGTGCTCGCCCTGAAGCCCAACCACCCCCAGGCCGAAAACATCCGCCGCTGGCTCGAGCGGCATCCCCGCTAGGAAGCAGCTGAAGGCCGGGTGCCCTCACCCGGCGAGAGGGGGAGGCTGGGAACTGGGATTTGGAACTGGAAACACTCTTGGACACGCCGCATGCCCCCGGACGCCTTCACCCCCGCAAAGTCCGCCCCCAGGACATGGCGCCGGAAGCTGGCTTACGCCCTCATTGCCCTCGCCGCAGGTATCCTCCTGCTGTCCGTGCTCACCCGCAGGACCCCGGATGCTGTCCGTATCCAACTCGACGCCATCCGCGCCGCGGGCGAACCCATCGACGCTGCCTCCCTCGCCACCTGGATCAGCCCCGTTCCTGACTCGGAGAACGGCGCGCCGAAGCTCCTCGAACAGATCGACGGCCTGCGCCGTGTGGATCGCGGCAGGATTCCGGAACGGGCCCGATCCTGGGACGCGGCCACACTCTCCTGGGCCGACGCCGAACGAACCCGTTTGCAATCGTGGCGCAACGACATCCACACCGCGCTTCAAGCCAAACGGTTCCGGTACCCTGCGGTGTTCACCAACGACCTTGCGGCAATCCGCAACGACCACGGAGAGCAGATGAAGCTGGCCAGCGGGGCTCTCGCCTTCTGGGCGGCCCACTCAGCCGTCCTGAAGCAGGAGCGTCCATCCGCAGAGGCCCTCCTCGACGGTCTTCGTCTCGCACGCACCCTCGATGACGATCTGACACCCTTCAGCTGGAGCTACCGTCTGCTTTGCCTGAGGATCACTGTCGGTGCCTCGGAGAACGCCCTGACGCTGACGCCGCTCCCCGAGCCCCAACTCGCCAAACTGCAAGCCGCATTCCTTGATGCCGATCAGCCTGGATTATTGCCCCGCGCCCTCATGTCCGAGCGCATCCTCGGCTTGGAAATCTGCCAGGCATCCCCGAGCTCTTACGTCCAATTGACCGCCGCTGAACCGAGTGCCGCATTCGGTTATTCGACTCGCGAATGGGCTAGCGCCCACCTCGCCCAAACCGCCTACCAACTGAGCGGTGCCCAAGGCTCCGATACTGCTTACTACCTCCAGACCCTTCGCGAACTCATCGCCATCAGCCGACTGTCAGGACCCGCGCGCTTGAACGCCTTGTTGCCCCTCGAGAACCGCTTCTACACCGAGAGCCGTCGTTGGAATCGGCACCGCTCGCTTATCGCGGCCCGAGACGTGCTTGGCGTCATCAGGCTGGATGATCGCCTGGCAACCCTCCTCCGCAGCGCCTCCGTCGCCTGCGCCATCGAGCGTTTCCGCAACGCCCACCAGGGCCAACTCCCCGCATCCCTCACCGACCTTGTCCCTACCTTCCTCCCCGCCATCCCCATCGACCCCGCCACCGACCAACCCCTCCGCTTCCGCCCCCTCAACCCCGGCTACGTGGTCTACGGCCTGGGCACCGATGGCGAGGATAACCAAGGCAACACCACCGGAAAGCCCGGCACCCGCAACGCCACGACCGACGTCGGCTTCACCGTCGAGCGGTGAGGGGGGAAGGCACACGGGTTCGCAAACGCACGCACCCCGGGTCCGGACTCGTGCGAACGCCCACAAAACCCGCGACTCCTGACGCCTTTCTTCGCGCCCTTCGCGGCTACCAATGAACTGAGGAATCGTTCGTTGAGGACAAGCCACGGATCTGCAGGCCGGGTGCCCTCACCCGGCGCATGCATTGAAGGCTGTGGACGAGCCGCAGACCGCCAGTTCATTGCTGCAAAACACCCTTTCCGTAGAGGGTCGGTTCTTCGCGCGAGACAAACAGCTCCCCAAAAACCCGACGCCGGTTCGCCGCAAAGACCTCAAGAAGACAAAAAGCGCAACCGACAGGAACCCGCATCTTCGCGCGAAACCAACACCAAACCACCCCAACGCCAACGGCGTTCTGTCCCCTAGCCCAGGGTTGGCCGAGGCACGAGGCCTACCCTGGGTCACCCCGCCCCGTCGGATCCCAACCGCAACGCGGTTGTGGCCCTTTCTCGACGCCGGTCCAGGGTAACCTCGCAAGCCCGGCAACCTATGGCTGAAGGCCAGAATCCCTTTCCTTTGCGTCTTTGCTTTGCGTGAGCCAATTCGTGTCCTTGGTGTGCTTCGTGGTCCAAAACCCTCACGTCTCTGAACCACGAATCACACCAAGCCCACGAATCCTTGAATGGGCCACGCCCCAATCGGGAACAGGGTCTGCCGCAAGAAACACAAAGAGACGCAGAAAAGACCCGACCGTTCGCGGTCCCGTCCCCCTCTGCGCCTCCGCGTCTCTGCGCGAGACAAGTCCCCGTCCCATCCGTCGCCAGACAGAAAGCAATCTCGCGCAGAGGCGCAGGGGCGCAGAGAAGACAGACCGCTTCCGTTCCCACCCGCCTTCCTTCGCGTCTTCGCCTCTTCGCGCGAAACCAACACCAAACCACCCCAACGCCAACGGCGTTCTGTCCCCTAGCCCAGGGTTGGCCGAGGCACGAGGCCTACCCTGGGTCACCCCGCCCCGTCGGA
>JBIKWS010000532.1:0-3723 GCA_044356195.1 Cyanophyceae cyanobacterium | reverse complement strand
GAGTTCGTCGCCGGGGTTGGCGACGAGCTTGAGGTGCGCGGCGATGTCCTTGATGTGGGCCTGCTCGAAGAAGCGGATGCCGCTGGTGATCAGGAAGGGAATGTTCCGGCGGGTGAACTCCATCTGGAGTTCGAGCGCGTGGAAGTGGGATCGATACAGGATGCAGATGCGGTCGAGGGAGACGCCTTCATCGCGGAGTTCGAGGGTGCGCTGGGCGACGAAGGCGGCCTGTTCGGTGGAACTGAGGGCCGCGACAAGCGCCGGACGCGGGCCGGTGGGACGGACGGCGTGGAGGGTCTTGTCGAACTGGCGGGTGTTGTGTCGGATCGAGGCGTTGGCGAGTGCAAGGATCTCCGGGGTGCTGCGGTAGTTGGTCTCGATGCGGAAGACCTGGGCGTCGGGATGGCGCTTGGGGAAGTCGAGGATGTTGGTGAAGTCCGCCCCGCGCCACGAGTAGATGCTCTGGGAGTCGTCGCCGACGACCATGACGTTGCCGTGGGTGCCGGCCATGAGGTTGATGATGGCGGACTGGAGGTGGTTGGTGTCCTGGTATTCGTCGACGAGGATCCATTCGAAGCGCTGCTGGTAGTGCACGCGCAGGTCCTCGTTCCGTTCCATGAGCTCCTTCCAGAGGACGAGGAGGTCGTCGAAGTCCATGAGGCCGGAACGACGCTTGCGGTCGCTGAAGCGTTTCCGGATGGCCGTGATTTCCTCGAGGATGGGTTCGAAGCTCGGGTGTTCGTCGGCGATGACCGTGGCAAGGGAACGCCCGGTGTTGAGCTGCATCGAGAAGATCTCGGCCAACACCTCGGGCTTCGGAAAGCGCGTTTCCTTAACGTCGATTCCCGAGTCGGCGATGCAGGCTCCGAGCAGGTCCTTCACATCCTCGCGGTCGGCGATGGTAAAGTCCGGTCGATGCCCAAGGCGATCGGCGTGGAGGCGGAGAAGGCGGAGTCCGATGGAATGGAAGGTGCCGCCCCACAGTTCGGGTTGGGCCCCGGAAAGAAGGTTGCCCACGCGGTCCATCATTTCGCGCGCCGCCTTGTTGGTGAAGGTGAGCAGGAGGATGCGCTGGGGTCGGATGCCGTGTTCCAGGAGCCAAGCGACGCGGTAGATCAGGGTGCGCGTCTTTCCCGCGCCGGCGCCGGCGAGGACGAGTGCGGGGCCGGCCTGTGCGGACACGGCCGCCAGTTGCTGCTCGTTGAGCTCGCCAGCGTAATCGATGCGGAGGTTGACCTCCGCGGGTGGGGGCGTGTGGATCACGTACTCACGCGACATGGACCGGACGGTAGGGGCGAACGGGGGAAGTTCAAAGGAGGGAGACGTGAGTGTAGGCTGCGTGCCCCCACGCGGCGGGTTGTGAGCATCGCCGGGTGGGGGCACCCGGCCTTCAGCCCCCCCGGCTTCCGCAACCTTTCGTCTGGCGGGAGGCGGGAAATGTCCGGAATGATCAGGGCATGAAGACCGGCGTGCGATGGATGGCGATGTTGGCGGTGTGCGGCATGGCGCTGGTGTCGGGCGTGGCACGGGCGGAACACCGGGCGACGTTCCTTGGGCATCCGTCCACACGCTTCGCCGATCCGCTGGTCGCTTCGGAGGATCTGCGTTGGCGCTTTCGGGATCCGGCGCTGAAGCCCGATTTTGCCGAGGTCCTGCGGCAGTGGGGATGGAAGGGGCGGATGGAAGATCTGTTCCGTGCGGCCGAGAAGGCAGAGATCGTTCCGGTCGAGATTCCGGTGGGCGGGAGGATGCCGTTCATGTCGACGCGGCGCGGCGGTCGGGCGGTGTGCCTGAAGGATGTGGTGTGGGTGGGCGAGAAACCCGTGCCGGCGTTCGCGTTCACGTTTACTTCGCTGGGTCAGCGGTATCGGTGCGTGACGCCCCAGGCGTGCAGCAATTTCTTCCTCGAAGATCTGGGGCAGGAACCGAAGCCGATGCTGGGCGTGGAGTGTTCTGCTCCGGCGGAGCTGCTCCCCGGGCGTCCGATCCGCGTCTGCCTGACCGTCCGGAATACCGGCGATGGTCCGGAATCTGGCGTGAAGGTGCGCATGCCGATTCCCGAGGGAACGGTGTTGTCCGGCGCAACCGCCGGCGGACGGAGCGAAGGTTCGGAGGTGGTGTGGGATGTGGAAACCCTGGGGCCGGGAAGCCTTCAGGAGGTGTGCGCGACGCTGACTACGGATCGCCTGGGAACGTTTGGATTTTCGGCGGTTGCGCAGGGCGCGAAGTCCGCCGAGGCGAAGACATCGTGTTCAACCTTCATCCGGGGCGTGCCGGCGATCCTGCTGGAGATCGTGGATCTCGAAGACCCGATCGAGGTCGGCGGTCAGGTGACGTATGTGATCCGGGTGACCAATCAGGGCTCGGCTGCCGGAACCAATGTCCGGGTGAAGTGCGTGTTGGCCGACAGCCAGGATTATGTGTCGGGGGCGGGGGCCACCGTGCTGGGCGTGGAGGGTCGGGTGCTGACGACGGAGAAGATACCGTCACTGGCACCGAAGGACGTGGCCGAGTGGCGTCTGGTGGTGCGTGCCGCGAAGGAGGATGACGCGCGGTTCTCGGTCGAGCTGAGCAGCGATCAGTTCGAGCTGCCGATCCACGAAAACGAATCCACGCGGCAGTACTGAGGGGGGAGTTGGAAGTGGGATTGCCGCAAGGAACGAAAAGAGATTCCAAAAAAGTGGGGGAAGGGGCTGACGGTTGGGGTGGGGTTGGAGTCTGGGGTTCTTGCGTCTCCTTTTTCTTTTTGCGGCAAAGAAGTCCGGTTTGAGAGCCGGCATAGCCGGGTCGCATCCTGCGGGTGCTGGGAAAGGGGAGGGGTTGCCGCAAAGAACGAAAAGAGATTCCAAAAAAGTGGGGGAAGGGGCTGACGGTTGGGGTGAGGTTGGAGTCTGGCGTTCTTGCGTCTCCTTTTTCTTTTTGCGGCAAAGAAGTCCGGTTTGAGAGCTAGCATAGCCGGGTCGCATCCTGCAGGTGCTGGGAAAGGGGAAGGGTTGCCGCAAGGAACGAAAAGAGATTCCAAAAAAGTGGGGGAAGGGGCTGACGATTGGGGTGAGGTTGGAGTCTGGCGTTCTTGCGTCTCCTTTTTCTTTTTGCGGCAAAGGAGTCCGATTTGAGAGCTGGCATAGCCGGGTCGCATCCTGTGGGTTTTGGGAAAGGGGAAGGGTTGCCGCAAGGAACGAAAAGAGATTCCAAAAAAGTGGGGGAAGGGGCTGACGGTTGGGGTGAGGTTGGAGGCTGGGGTTCTTGCGTCTCCTTTTTCTTTTTGCGGCAAAGGAGTCCGATTTGAGAGCCGGCATAGCCGGGTCGCATCCTGCCGGTGTTGAGGAAGGGGAGGGGTTGCCGCAAGGAACGAAAAGAGATTCCAAAAAAGTGGGGGAAGGAGCTGGCGGTGGGGGTGAGGTTGGAGGCGTGCGTTCTTGCGCCTTCTTTTTCTCTTTGCGGCAAAATTGCCGGGTTGATGAGGAGGCGATGCTGGATGGCGTTCAGGGGTGGTTCGGGTTGTCATTGTCGCCCGGTTTCAGCACCAATTCGGCTCTTCGATATCCTCCTTCGGGCATTATGAGTTTCCGGATTTCAAATCTGGCGGCGCCAAAGTTCACGAGAACACCGTGCTCCATTCGGGCGGACCGGAGGTAGCCAAGGAGTTGAGCGTAGTGTTCGTTGGCCAAGCCCTTTGCTGCTTTCACCTCCACGATCAACAACTGGTTGATGATCATGTCG
>JBIKWS010000531.1:0-3726 GCA_044356195.1 Cyanophyceae cyanobacterium | reverse complement strand
GCGTAATCGTTCGCTCCATCCATCGCCTCGAGCAATGACGGCAACGACGACAACGGGGCCGCGGCCACTGCCTTCCAGGCTCCCGACGCCGCCACATTGCCCTGCCCCTCCACCGTCACCGCCCGCAATTCCCGCACCGCCGCCTCCAATGCCGTCGGCAACGGCGCCGCCATCAGACCAAGGCCCACTGCCGGAAGGATCAGGCCAAGAGCAAAAAGCCGGGATGCATTCATCTGCCACACCCTGTCCACCCCAACGCCTCCTGCCAAGCCGGGACCCGAGGGAGGAGGGGGATGGATTTGAGATTCAGGCTGTTGCTCTTCGTTTTCGATTCCGATGGCGATACCGATCCCGATACCGACGCGTGCGACGAGGGCAGCCGACAAGGCTCCTCGTCACTCTCCCGTTTCGGGCTGGCGTATCGCCAACGGGATCGAGTCCGAGTTCGAGTCCGGGTTCGAGTGGGTACCGTCGCGAGGCACACACCGGGTTCCCCATGGGATGGGAAAAGCAACCCCGGCAGAGGTTGATGTTTCCGTGAGCTCCGGAGCGTCACCGTGTCGAACACCGCAGACACAGGACCCTGGATCCTCCTGAGCTGGGAAACCCCGCCCAAGAGATGGGGGTTCGGTTCATCTCCGCTGGAACATCGATCCACTCAACACTCCCATGAAATCTTCTTCCTCCACCTGGCGGGTTGCTGGAATTGCCTCCGGTCTTGTCGCAGCGGCCCTGTTCGCCGCCTGGTGGCTGGGTCTCTTCCCACGATCCGGGGGCTCCGCACCCGCCAACGCCATGATGGTCGTCGCGCCGTATCGCCATGCGGGCACCTGGGTCTTTGATGACCCCGGGACCGGATTGGTCCGCGAACCCTTCGTTTCCGGCGTACCCGAGATGATCGATGTGCTCGTGCGCGACATTCCGGGTGCCACCAACGGATTCCGGCTCCTGTTCTCAGCCCAGCCCTTCCCGGGATTCCAGAAGAAGCTCTCCTGGCTGCGCGGCGACATGGGCGGCAACTACTACCGGATGGACGACCCCGTGATGGAAGGTTGGATCTGCCCCGCCCTCTTCCGCTACTACCAGACCGCCCCGAAGGAAATCTACGTGAAGGCAGAGGCGAAAGGATGAACAAACACCCATGACCACGCTGGAACGGGAAAGGCGGTACATTCGAAAGTGGCGGGCCAAGGTCGCCCGAGGCGAGTACAGCGGCATGTCCAACATTGCCGCATCCTACCGCATCCTGGAGAACTTCAGGCTGGCGGCCAGATGGTACAAGCGGGCCGCGGAACACGGGGACGGCGACGCCTGGGTCGAATGGGGTTACTGCCTTCAGCACGGCGTTGGCACACGGATGGACCCGGATGCTGCGGAGCAAGCTTACCGCGCCGCCATCGCATCGATCTGGATCACGGAATACGCCCGGGAGGAGGCGATGTACCATCTCGCGGTCCTGCTGCTGAACAGGCGAACCGCCCCTTCACGGCACGCCGCCGCGGAGTTGCTGCGCAGTGCGACCGCGGACAAGGACTACCCCCAGGCAGAACTCCTGTTGCAGGCCGTAACTTCATCCGCAGACGGAAGTCCGTGCGTGTGTCGTCGACATCTCCGGCCACGGCTTGCGAAGCGGCACTGCCCGTTGCATGGACCATTCCGGTCCACCGCCCCGGGCGCATCTTGACACTGCCTGCATCTGGAAAGGATTCGGGGCGGCGATGTCCTCATCGCCTTGGGAATGGCTTTGGAACGGCGACGAGGACGTCGCCACCCCGTTCCATGCGGGGCAGTGTCCAGATGCGCCCCACCACCCCAGTCCCCGGTTGCCGCCATCGGAAAGCAGGGGCATGGTCGCGCCATGGCAGAGACCACACCTCGCCACCGTCCCAGGGTTCTTCCCTCTTCCGCGTTCACGCTGATCGAGCTGCTGATGGTCATCGCGATCATCGCGATCATCGCCGGGATGCTGTTGCCGTCGCTCAGCAGTGCCCGACGCGAGGCGCTGGCTGCCTCCTGCAAGAACAACCAGCGCCAGCTCAACCTCGCCCTCCAGCTCTACGCCACCGATCACAACGACGCGCTGCCGCTCAACAATTACGTCTACGACGTCACTGACAAGACCCCGATCCTCCGCACCAACTCCTGGGCTCCCGGCCTGGCCCCGTACGATCTCACCACCTCGAACCTCCAGGCCGGTGTCTTCTACCCCTATCTGCGGTCCGTGGGCGTCTTCCTCTGCCCATCCGACAATTCCCGGGTCCGCAATTACGACGACACCCCGCTTCCCGGAGCCCCTCGCCGAACCCGCTCCTACAACCTGAGCCAGTCCATCCACTGCGACGCCGCCCCCACGTTCCGCAAGCTGACGCAGATCACCCGTCCCGTCCCCGCCGACCTCTTCACCTTCATCGACGTCCACGAGGACGCCATCCTCGACTCCGTCTTCGGCACGCCGCCCATCAATTCCATGTACGCAGATGTGTGGTTCGACATCCCCGGCAACCGCCACGGCCAGGCGGCCAACCTCGGGTTTGCCGACGGTCATGTTGAACGGTGGAAGTGGAAGCATCCCAAGACCGGAAACCTGTTCTTCACCACCGCGCAACCGCCCAACGACCAGGCCGACCTGCGCCGCCTCCAGCAGCACATCCGCACGGAGTGGCAATAGGCCTGCCTCCGGCTGGAACGGGGAGGCGATGCCTCCGTCGCCGTTCCAAGCCCCCTTCGCATGGCGATGAAGGCATCGCCATCCCCAGCCAGCGAAGGGTGCAGATCGTCCCGATGCGTGGCTTGAATCCCGCCGGACGGCTCCCGACACTCCCGCCCATGCGGAATCCGATCATCGTCGCGCTCGACCTTCCCGATCCTGACAAGGCCCTGGCCCTCGCCCGGGCTGTGGGCCCACACGTGGGTGCGGTCAAGGTGGGCAAGGAACTCTTCGTCAGCGCCGGACCTGAGATCATCCGGACGCTGCGCGCGGAAGGCGTGGGAGTCTTTCTCGACCTGAAATTCCACGACATCCCGAACACGGTTGCCAAGGCGGTGGTGGCGTCGACGCGGCTGGACGTCCAGATGCTGACCCTGCACGCAGGCGGCGGGCGCGAGATGATGGCGGCTGCCGAAAAGGCCGCGCAGGAAACGGCAGCCTCCATGGGCCGGCCTGCCCCGCTCGTGCTGGCGGTAACCGTGCTCACCAGCTTCAACGAATCGGGCCTCGCCGAGACCGGTGTGACGGGCGGCATCGAGAACCACGTGGAACGGCTCGCACTCCTGGCGACGGGTTCGGGGATCCGCGGGCTGGTGTGTTCCCCGCTCGAGCTTCCCCGCCTGCGCGGGATCCTGCCCTCGCAAATCCAACTGGTCACCCCAGGCATCCGCACGGGTGCGGAGAAGGCGGACGACCAGAAGCGCACGCTCTCACCCGCGGAAGCCATGGCGGCTGGAGCCTCGTGGCTCGTGGTAGGCCGGCCCATCTATGCCGCCACCGACCCCGTCGCCGCGGCCCGCAGCATCGCCGCGATGGCCGGGTGGCAACCCGTTTGAAGTCCCAGGTCGGGGAGACAACTTCAGACCGCCGACTCGCCGCGTTCCTCGGTCCGGATGCGGATGGCCTCATCAACGGTGGAAATGAAGATCTTTCCGTCACCGATCTTTCCGGTCTTCGCACCGCGGATGATGGCGGCGACCGCGGGGTCGACCTGGTGATCGGCCACGACGAGTTCGAGC
>JBIKWS010000530.1:0-3728 GCA_044356195.1 Cyanophyceae cyanobacterium | reverse complement strand
CGACTCATTGACCGGAGCAGTCGCCCGTAACGGCCCGGTCACGGGGACGAACGGACCTCCCAGATCCAAATCTTCACCCACTTCGCCCGGCCCAACGATCACCTGGGCCGTAACATGAAGTATCGGTTTGCACCAACCGCTTCGATCCGCATGACAAGATCCGTCCCAGACACGACTGGAGATTCCGAAACAGCGGTCCACCCGCCCCCGATCAAGCTCGTCGCATGCAGCAAATGGTTACGGGAAAGCTCCGCCGACCACCGAATCGTCACTAAACCACCTTCCACGGAGAACCTCAGCTCGGGAGCAGATTCAGACATGCGCAGCACCCACCCGCGATAGCCACCACCATTCGGAAGCCTCGCGTTGCCCACAATCGTCTTTCCATCCGCTGAGATCCCCGAGGCGACACTCATATGCAACTCCCCAACTTCGATTCCCAAATCCCCAGCGAGAACGTCACGGAGCAGTCGCATTCCTTTGGTGGCATCCCAGATGAAGGCGTGCTCGTCGCCATTAAACACCACGCCACCAACAATCACACCCCCGTCCGCCGACACAGCGAGCGCTTCGCCTCCCAAATCACCGAGCGATTCCATGCCACCTGCCGCGCTCCATCGGAATGGCCTACCCAGCCAGTCATCTGGTCTCATGCTGTATCCTGCGATGACCGAACCATCCTGCGAAACGGCCTGGGCAACGCTCGCCACGGCACCTGGTAGATGCCCCAGGCGACGCACGACTCCGTCCGTCCCAAGCCGGAAGGCCTCATCGCCGCTATTGCCAACAACCACTTTACCATCCCCGGATACCGCCATAGCCTCTCCCGAGCTGCTTCCCGAGAGGAGTCCCAGCTTCCTACCGACCAAAGCGGACGACCAAGCTACCGGAACGGCACCAGTCTCGTTGGCGTCGTCCGCTGCCGAACCAACGATCACCCCTCCATCGAGGGAGACGCCAAAGGCGGAATAATACTGCTTCCCAGCCACCGTGCCGAGCGTGTCGATCCGCCCTGCCTCCACCCAGCGCAATGCTTCGCCGTTCGGTCCCTGACCGACGATCACGCTGCCGTCACCTGACGCGGCGAACCCTATCACAAGATGCTCAGCTGCCGGAGATCCAAGAGCACGGGTTCCCAGTTCGGCCAAATACCGGATGCCTATACTGTTGTCGGGGCTGAAATCGTACGACGAACCGACAGCCACCCTTCCGTCGGCTGAGACACCCCAGATTGAGCTTGTCATGTGACCCGGCAGCGGATCGACCAATGAGAGGCTCGCGGCATCGGCCCGCCCTAGACCTATCCACACTGCCACGCTGAGGACCTCTACCCACGGCCACCTCCAGGCCGCCCGGGAGGTCCGAAACCATGGTGATGCCGAGATCGAGGATTGAGACGTGGTCATGAGAATTTGGGACTTGGCTGGGAACTCAGAGCATCCGCCTGCATCTGATGCCAAACCCGAAAAAGGGAGAACCTCCCCTCATGCAATGGGAACAGCTCAGATGGGCTAGGCGGAACAGCACTCCCAAAATCATAACCCAGGTCACCCCGATCCGGGCAATACTGACAAGTGTCACTTTGAGGAAATGACAAATGTCATCTGCACGCCAAAGCAGCCTAAAGAACGTGCTCGTCCGAGCACTCGAAAGGCACTGACCAAACTCCACCGCAATCAAATCTCATCTTCATTCCCTGATCCGAAAAAACTCGGCACCCACATCGAGAGTCGCAGGAACTTCCCGCTCCGAGGATCCGTCGATTGGAAGCGGCCAGAAATCCCAATCGAGCAGGTTGGTCGACCGCTCAAGTAGGACACGATTCAAGTCTTCGGCGCTTATCCGCAAACGTATCGTGCCGTGCTCCGTAAATCCCATGAACTGGACCGAAGGACGATTCACCTGGACAACCTCGATTAGCGTCTCCTTTCGGAATGGCAGGAATTCGTGGTCACCCGGTTGAAAAAACTCCAACCGGAGCATCCCCGGCTCGATCGAGAGCTCGGTGCTGCTGACGCCTTGACGCATAATGGCTGAGCTAATCCGGATCTGCTGACGCCTCCGTTTCCCTCCCGCCCCTTGATCCCCGCCCCGGTGCGGCCCCAGTGTGAGGCATGTTGCGGTTTGCCTTCGCCCTGCTCTTCCTCGCCACGACCCTGGCGGCCGATGTCGTCCACGCCCCGCCGCGATTCACGGACACCGGCCGGCTCGAACGGTTGACCGCCCTGTTCCCCGAGATCGACGACCTTTACCGGCGTCACGCCACCAACGAACACATCCCCGGCCTCGTGTACGGCGTGATGCTCGATGGGCAACTCGTCCATGTCGGCACCCACGGCACCGCTCACCTCCTCCACGAGACGCCCGTCCACCGCGGCACCCGCTTCCGCATCGCGTCGATGAGCAAGAGCTTCACCGCGATGGCGATCCTCAAGCTCCGCGACGCCGGCCGACTCCAACTCGATGATCCCGTCGAGAAACACGTCCGGCAGTTCCGCAAGGTGAAACCGCTCACCGCCGATTCCCCGCGCATCACGCTGCGCCACCTCCTCCAGATGGACGTTGGATTCCCGCAGGACGATCCCTGGGGCGACCGCAAGCTCGCTGACACCGTCGCCCAACTCGAATCGCTGATTGCGGGTGGGCTGCGGTTTTCCAATCCGCCCGGAACCCTCTGGGAATACAGCAACCTTGGGTATGGGATCCTGGGGTACGTGATCACGCGTGTGTCGGGTCGGCCGTATCAGGAATACATCACCCGCGAGATCCTGCGTCCCCTCGGCATGACAAACACCGTCTGGGAATACGACCAGGTTCCCGCGGCCGACCTTGCCCTCGGCTACCGTTGGGAGAAGGACCGGTGGCGGCCCGAACCGCTGCTGCACGACGGGACCTTCGGAGCCATGGGCGGATTGATCACCACGCTCGATGACTTCGCCCGCTATGTGGCCTTCCATCTCGACGCCTGGCCGCCCCGTGACGACAGCGACGCCGGCCCGGTCCGCCGCGCCAGCCGGCGCGAGATGCACCAGATGCACGTGTTCATCGGGGCAAGCTACGAAACGAATTCCCCGCTGGCCGCCTTGGTCGCCCGCGGCTCCGGATACGGCTACGGACTCGCCACGGGTCTCGACTCCCAGAATGTCTTTCGCGTGCGCCACGCCGGCGGACTCCCGGGCTACGGAAGCGAGTACCGCTTCGTGCCCGACCGTGGAATCGCGCTGATCGGCTTCGCCAACCGGACCTACGCGCCGATGACGGCCATCAACAGCCGTGTCCTCGACCTCATCCTGCACCGTGCGAAGCTGCCCCAGCGCGAGATCCCCGTGTCACCGTGGCTCGCCCAGCGATCGGAGCAGCTGATCCGGATCCTGCGGGACTGGTCCGCTGCGGACATCGCCGACGCGCTCGCTCCGAATGTCTTCATGGATCGCGAGCCGTCGGATTGGCGGTCGCTGGCAGAAGGTCACTTCACCCGGATCGGCACGCCGGTCCGCGTGGGTCCGATCCGCCCGATGAACCAACTTCGGGCACGCGTCCGCGTCGAAGGCCCCAACGGTGCCTTCGAACTGTTCTTCACGCTCACCCCCGAGGCGATTCCACGCATCCAGGACATCCGGTTTGAAACGCCCTGATCGTTCCGCACACTCTTGCCCCATGAACTCCCGCCTTCCCTTGAGGATCGTGGCCGGCCTGTTGGCCTGCCTCGCGGCCTTCACCACGGCCTG
>JBIKWS010000529.1:0-3733 GCA_044356195.1 Cyanophyceae cyanobacterium | reverse complement strand
GGACGTAGTTTGGGTCGAACGTCGGCCGGTTGGCCATCGCCAGGATCTCGCCCGTCTGCGGACGCACCACGATGCACGTGATCGCCTTCGGATCGATCGCCTGCACCGCGTCGTCCAGCGCCTGCTCAACGATGCTCTGCAACGGGCTGTCAATCGTCAGCCGGACGTTCAATCCGTCCCGCGCCGCAAGGTCGCGCCCACGCATGGAGACCAGTTCGCGCCCCTTGACGCGGTGCGTCTCCAGAAGGCCCGGAACACCCTGCAGTTCGGTGTCAAAACGGTTCTCGATGCCCATCGCACCGATCAGGCGCACGGGAACCCCGCGCGGCGGGCGCACGACATCGTTCGTCGTGTAACCGAGCACATGCGCAGCCGCGAGCCCCAGGGGATACACGCGCTGTTCCACGGGTACCGGCGTCAGCCCGTTGATCCGCACTTCCCGCTGCAGCCCCGCCAGGGCATCACGCTCCCGACGCAACCGCGAAACCTGCCGGCTGTGCTCCTTCAGTTCCCCGCCCCGGCCCTGCACCATCGCCTGCAACCGATCCACAGGTCCCGGCGTCCGACGCCGCGCGTCCGTGAACGCCTCCCGAAGCTCCACATAACGGGGGAAAAGCAGGTTGGTGATGCCGTCGCGATACCGTGCCACCACCGCCGGTTCGACATTCGAAGCGACCAACACGGACCGATTCGTGTACCAGCGGACCGCGAGGTTCGTCATCCGCAGCGATCCGACATTGGTCACCACCCAGTTGGTCCGGATCTCGGGCGTCAGCGTCAGCATCGGCAACACTTCCAGCGCCGACTTTCCGAGCAGCGGGGCCACATAGGTCGCCACCGCACCCGCGTTGGTGCCAATGACGACCGGATCCGCGTACAGGTCATAAACCAGCCGCGACTGGGCCATCACATTGCCCCGTGCATCCAGAACGTCCCCCCGCGTCGCCGGCCGGATCACCCGGTGACCCGTGTCGTCCTGTGCGTCCGGACGGATCGGAGCCAAGGACTGCACGAAGGTCAGCCGGACGCCAAGCACCGTGAACGCCGCGCCAAAGCTCCAGGCGAGGAACCAGATCCGGCGGTTGGTTTGTTGGCGGTCCATGGCGGGAACGACGTCAGGTGTCCATTGCTCAGCGGCTCGTTCCCAACGTCGCCACGGGAGCACCCGCCGCAGACGAGGTCGCCCCACGCGCAAAGGCCGGCGCTGTCCCCACGCCAGGCATGGCGGGACGTGGCACCGACACATACAGGCGCTGCGACGGCGAGGCGTTGGTCAGCGAAAGCTTGAACCGCTCGACCCGCGCCAGCAGCTGCGGCCGCGAAACCAGCATCGCCAAGGTCGTCCGCTGGGCTTCGAGTGTCCGGGACAGCCGCTCGCGGCGCTGCTCCAGCTCCGTAATCTGCCGGCCCATGCTCAGCTGCTCCGAGTTCTGCCGGACATAGCCGATGCCCAGCCCGGCGATGACCGCGCACACCAGCAACGCGCGCACCAGCACGCCCAGCTTCACCGATTCCTCATCCCGCCTTCGGTTCGATGCCATAGGTCAGTCCTCCAGTTTCTCCGCCACCCGCAATTGCGCACTCCGCGCCCGCGGGTTCGTCTCCATCTCCGCCTCCGAGGGAAGCACCGGCCGCCGTGTCACCAGCCAGGCCCGAGGCTTCCGCGGGATGCGCAGCTCCGGCACGTCCGGTTGTCCCGGCGGCATGTCGTAGTCCCGCGCCTCTTCCCGCATGAAATCCTTCACCATCCGGTCTTCCCCCGAATGGAATGTGATCACCGCCAGCCGCCCCCCGGGCGCCAGCACCGACCACGCCGCCTTCAGTCCCGCCGCCAGGACTTCCCGCTCCCGGTTCACCAGCATCCGCAACACCTGGAAGACCCGGGTCGCCGGATGCGTCCGCCGCCCACGGCGCGGGCAAACCCGTTCCACGCAATCCGCCAGTTGCACCGTCGTCTCGAAAGGCCGCACCCGGCGTTCCTCCGCGATGGCCCGCGCGATGCGCCGGGAATCCGGCTCGTCGCCCAACCGGTAAAAAGCCTCCGCCAACGCCTCCGGTTCCCAACTGTTCACGATCGTCGCCGCCGTCGTCGTCCCGCGCTGGTCCATCCGCATGTCCAAAGGACCATCCGCCTGAAAACTGAATCCGCGGTCTGCCGTGTCCAACTGGTGCGACGACGTGCCGAGGTCCAACAGGACCCCGTTCACGCGCCGTGCGCCCAGCCAGTTCTTCAAACCCTCGAAATTCATGCGCCGAACCTCAAACCGCCCTTCGAACTCCCTCAACCGATGCCGCGTCGCCTCAACCGCGTCGCCATCTTGGTCGCACGCCCACAGGAAACCCTCCGGTGCCGTCGCCCTCAGGATCGCTTCGCAATGTCCACCGCCGCCGCTGGTTCCATCGACCCAGTACCCGCCCGCGCGCACCTGCATCGCTGCCAGCGCCTCCTTCAGCAGTACCGGGATGTGGGTGAAGTCGTTCACGTGTCATGGGGGGAAATTGCCAGTGGGATCCGCCCGCAGCCGTTGGTTGAAATCGTCAGGTGCCGTTTGGGGTGTCCCACGTCAGGCCTCGACCTTCAGGTCCTCGACCCGACGTTCCCGCAAGCGCTTCCAGGCGCGGTCGGATTCCCGCTCGACGGCAGGCCGCGAGGTCACCGGAGACTGGGATTCGTGCAGCACACGCGATCCCGCCGGACGCCGCACCACCGAGACATCGTCGTCCATCAACGGGTTCCGGACGGGCTTCACAGCCCCGAGGATCATCTCGAGCTGCTGGGCCGACCGCGTGATCCGCTCCGGGGTTGCACGGCGGAACCACGTCCATGGCTTCCACCAGGACCGCACCGGCTCACCTGCCATCCCAACCGCACGTCGTTTGTTCATCATTGCCTCCGTCGTCAGGGGTTGTTGTTCCCGTTCTTGTCCGCCTTCAGGACCACCTTCTCCTTCTCGCGGGCGTCCTCGTAATCCGCCGGGTTCCAGATCTCGAACCGGTCGATACACCCCACCAGCAACGCCTCCTTCTCCAGCTTCGCCGGCGTCCGCAGTTCCCCCGGCAGCATGAAGCGGCCGGCACCATCGAGATCGATCCCCATAATCCTTTCGGCGTAGTCGTGGCGCACTGCCTGCGCCTTCGATGCCGTGAAGGAATCCGCGTGGAGCCGCGTGCTGAACTGGTTGAACAAGTCGTACGGCAGCACGAGGATGTAATCCTTGTCCGTCAGCTCATGCCGCAGCACCACGGCGATCAGTTCCGTCTCCATCGACCGCATCTTCCACTTGCTCGGGAACTGAATACGCCCTTGACCATCCACGCCGTGCTTGTACTTCCATGTGAACAACGGGCGCGTCACTCCAGCCCGGGGAAAGTTCCCCGGCTCGACTGCCTGCTGTTCTTTGACATCGCTGGAAGCCATGTCGCCGCGCTCCCCAGTGATCTTGTGGATCCGCGCTACCGGTTTTCCGTCGGCGGTCAGGGGGCTGGTCATCCAATCAGCCAGGCACCCACTCGGTGCCACTTTCTGCCCCGTCCCGCTCTCCGACCCCGCCGTCCTGGGCGTCGGAAGCCCATCGCCACTCCGGTAACCGCGCTATCCACTAAGACCTGCTGGACGCCCACTTTCTATTCCTTTGGGAAACTTTGGGTCAAGTTCTTACCCCTTTTCATCCATCATGGTTATCCACATTCTATTCACAGGCCAAATGAGCGCTTTGTAACCACCTCAACACAA
>JBIKWS010000528.1:0-3741 GCA_044356195.1 Cyanophyceae cyanobacterium | reverse complement strand
CTCCCTCCATCGCCCGCGAAGCCGTCGCACAACAACGCATCCTGACTTCACTTCTGGGTCTCCGTCCTTCGGAACCAGCCGAACCCGCAGAACCCACGGAACCGGCCCACCCCCGAAGCGAACACCCGCCTTCCGGAAACCTGCATCGTCGCCACACCAAGCCCCTCCTCCAGGCATGAACCCTCCCAATCCATCCGCCGCCCCCCCGTCCCAAGGCTGGTCCTGGATCCGACGCCTCCTCGCGACCGGACTCATCCTTGGAACGCTCGGAGCCCTCACGGTCGCGATCGAGAACTGGCGGGGCGCCCAAGCCCTGCAACAACTCCAACGCGACCTGCGCGCCGCCGGACTTCCCCTACGCCTGGAGGAGGTCGCTCCTCCCCCCGTTCCGGACAGCCGCAATCTCGCGATGGCCCCGGGGCTCGAATCCCTCCTCGACTACCGACGCGAAACGTTGGACGTGACCCGCGAGGGAATTCCGTGGGCGGAAGAGATCCAATGGGGGGATCCCGTCGAGTCGGCCCGCCTCAGTGTCGCCACCGTCACGCCGCCCGAAACCCGTATCAAGGAACCCCCCTGGGTCGACTGGACTCAGGGGAAATCGATCCCGCTCGCCGAATGGCAGGCCTATTACCGTGCCCTCGCCGCACGCACCAACCGCGCCGAAACCGCCGAGCGCTCCAAGGACGGGAAAGTCCGGTTGCCCGAAGACGTGGCCGCCCGTTACGGCGTTCCGGCCGACCTTTCCCCCCATGGCCTCAACGATTTCTTCCGCTACCGCCGCTATCCTGTCCCGCGGGTGCCGGGCGACCCGGCCGCCGATGTCCTCCAAGCCCTCGAACTCGCCGGGGCTGATGTGGACGTCCTGCAATCCGTCCTGCGCGAGCGCCCGGAGTGCCGGTTTCCCGTCCACTATGCCGAGCGTCCCTCGTGGGGCATCCTGCTGCCGCATCTCGCGAAGGTCCGGCAGTTGACCACCTTCCTCCGCCTTCGCGCCTGCGCCCGCCTTTCGGCAAAGGACACTGGCGGCGCCCTTCGCGACATCGAACTCGCCCTCCGCCTCACTGAAGGCCTCCGCGCCGAACCCCTCCAGATCTCCCAATGGGTGCGCGAAGCCTGCATCCAGAGCTGGCTCCAACCCGTCTGGGAGGGCCTCGCGGCGAACCGCTGGTCCCCGGACGAACTCGCCCGCCTCGACCAACTCCTCGCCACCGTCGATCCCCAGTCCGGCATCACCGCCGCCCTCCTGGGAACCCTTCACCTCGGGGACGACAGCACCATGAACTCCACAGCCCGCGCCCGCCTTTTGGATCTCCAGTCCCAACGTCCCGGGCGCGACGAAGCCATCGCCTCCGGTGCCGAGGCCCGCGCCGAAATCTTCATCCGATGGGCCCCCCAAGGCTGGTTCGACCAGAACCGGGTGCGCACCACCCGACGCTACTGGCAGATGCTCTCGAATCATCTCGCCTGGACCGGAACCCCCGCCGTCAGGAACTGGCTCGATCAACCCGACAGTCCTCCCTATACCGCCGGCCCCTATAGCTTCCTCGAATATGAGTTCAATCCAAGGCTCTCGTTCCGACGCCTCATTCCCGCGCTGATCCGTTGCACGGCACGCGTCCACATGGCCCGCACCGCCGTCGCCCTCGAACGTTGCCGCCAACGCCGCGGCAACTATCCCGCAACCCTGGCCGAGCTCGTGCCCGAGTTCCTTGCCTCCGTCCCTCCCGATCCCATCGACCGCCAACCCCTCCGCTATCGCCGTCTTCCGGACACCGGCGGGTTCGTCCTGTATTCCATCGGCCTCGATGGACGCGATGACGAAGCCCTGATCATCGACGACCGAAGGGACCTCTTCGAACCCCCGGCCCATGGAACGGGCGATTGGGTCTGGCCTCGCCGCGACCTTCCCTGACCCACACTCCGCCTCGCTCGGGGTGGCGACGTCCCCGTCGCCATTCAAACCCAACAACGAGGTTTGCATCCGCAGATAGCGCCGATGACGCAGAAAATCAGGAACGTGGATCGAGCGTGCCTTGCACCTGCAAGGTGAGGTTCTGGACGGCGTCAGATCTCAGCATTTCCGCCTGTCTATCTGCGCCATCTGCGCCATCTGCGGACCCTTCCTTCAGAGAATCTGTGTAATCTGTGCAATCTGCGGCCCCCTCCTTCAGACAATCCGTGCAATCTGTGCAATCTGTGGACCCCTCCTTCAGACAATCCGTGCAATCTGTGTAATCTGTGGACCCCTCCTTCAGACAATCTGTGTAATCTGTGGATCCCTCCTTCAGACAATCTGTGTAATCTGTGCAATCTGTGGACCCCTCCCCCACAGCATCTGCGGAATCTCCCATCACGGAACCCGCCCAACCTCACGCACGCCAGCCCCCACCCGACGCGTCCGCGCATCCCCCAACTCCAGCCGCGCCTCCTCCGCCAACAGCAGCATCCGGCTCAACACCTCCGGCTCCGACCCCGACACATCCGTCGTCTCCCCCGGATCCCGTCGCAGGTTGTAGAGCTCCAGGCCCACCCGGAGTGGTTGGTATCGCGCGGGAACCCCGTTGGTCCCGCCGGGCCTGCCCGCGAGCGTCTGGGAAACGTGCGGCAGGAACAGCTTCCAATCCCCGCTGCGCACCGCGATCAGGTCGCCCTGGTTGTAATAGATGAAGTAAGCCACGTGCGGATTGGTTGCCCCGGCATCGCCCCGCAGGATCGGCCACACGTCCAGCCCATCGATCTTCCGCGGCGGCAGGGCCGCTCCCGCCAACCCCGCCAACGTCGGCAGCATATCAATCGTCATCAACGGCGTGTCGCACACCCGCCCCTTGGGGATCCGACCCGGCCATTGCATCACGCACGGCACCCGGATCCCCCCCTCGAAGCTCGTTCCCTTGCCTTCGCGGAACGGTCCCGCGGAACCTGCGTGATTCCCGTAGCTCAACCACGGCCCGTTGTCCGACGTGAAGATCACCAGCGTGTCGTCCTCCAACCCGTGCCGACGCAACGCCTTCAACACCGCGCCCACCGACGCATCGATCTCCTCGATCACATCGCCGAACACACCCCGACGCGACCTTCCGGCATGATCCTTCCCGGCGAAGATCGGCACATGCGGCATCGAATGGGCCAGATACAGGAAGAAGGGTTTTCCCGCGCTCCGTTCGATGAACTGCACCGCGCGCTCCGTGTAGCGTCGCGTCAGCAGCGACTGATCCGGAGCTTCCTCCACCACGCGGTCTCCCTCGATGATAGGCAACGGCGGATAGGTGCCCACCGGCGCGTTCGGATGACGCGGCCACATGTCATTCGAGTAGGGCAGGCCGAAGTACTCATCGAACCCCTGTCGGACCGGCAGCAGCTCCGGCGGACGCCCCAGATGCCACTTGCCGAACATCGCCGTCGCATAGCCGCGCGGCTTGAGCACCTCGGCGATCGTCATCTCGTCGGGGTGCAACCCGATCTTCTGCTTCGGCCCCAGCGCCCCGTGAATGCCCAGCCGGTTCGGATAACACCCCGTCAACAACGCCGCGCGGGACGCCGAACACACGGCCTGCGCCACATAGAACGACGTGAACTTCGTTCCCCGCCGGGCCATCGAGTCGATGTTCGGCGTCCGGATTCCCTTCGCCCCAAAGCACCCCAGATCTCCCCACCCAAGGTCATCGCAGTAGATGAGCACCACGTTGGGAAGCCGGACCGCTTTCGGAGCCGCCGCCACTGCCTTCACCGCCCCAACCC
>JBIKWS010000527.1:0-3742 GCA_044356195.1 Cyanophyceae cyanobacterium | reverse complement strand
CGCAGTTCAAACCGACACTGCCGAGGTCCACTTCCCGGATCTTGGTTCCCCAGACAATCGCGAAGGACATGGTGAATGAAGTGAAGGATTGCTGTCAGACGTAGCCCGCCCAGGCGTCACTTCGCCGTCGCCGGGACCGTATTGGTGCTGAAATTCACATGCACGAAACACTCCGGGATGTGCGAGTCCCAGATCCCGTGGCGGGTCCAGACCCACCCGCTGGAATCCTTCGCCGGCGAAGCTTCCTTGTAGGTATTGAAACGTGAGAAATCCATGCGCCACACGTCGCCCTCGCGTGGGGGCAAGGGCCGCTCATCCGCCTTCGCCAGCCATTCGAGACCCTTCCACGGGAACGCCAGTTCCACGGTCCAGCCCCGGTCACGGTCGTCGTCCTTGTTCACCGTGCCGTCGATCTGGACCGCGGTACGCATGCCGGGGAAGGTCCAGTTGAAATGCCCCAGACGCCCGCCCCGCGGATGCGTCGTGAACCCGACCCCATTGAACGGAACCAGGTTCTTCCGCGCGAACTCCGGAGCCTGCGCGAACCCCGACTTCACGTAGGCCTCTTCCCAGATGAAGAACACCTCGTACACCGTGTTGTACGCGTTGATCTCGAACTCGTAGTACGCGTCCCGCCCCGCGATGAAGAACTCGACGTCGTTGTCGTAGTAGATCGGGTCGTTGTGCTTGGTGAACTTCGCGTGCACGAACGGCTCCTCGATCCGGTAGGCCACGTACAGGTTCAGGTCATCCCAGACCACCATCGCATGCGTGTCGTGGATGGTGGGACCTCCCGAAAGGATGTCGACGAACCGCGGCGACCGCGGCGCATTCTTCCACACGGCTTCGTCCAACCGACCGTCGATCACGATCGGTTCGCGGACCTTCATCGCGGTGTAGCGCGCGACCTCCTCCGGCGGGCACGGAAACTTGCTCTTCGTCGCGGCGGCGGGCCTGGCCTCGTCTGCCGCCTGCATCCAGGCCGGCATCGCGGACAACAGCAACGCGGTCAGGACCACGCCGCCCATCGAAGGAGTCATCGGATTTCGTCTCACGCGGCACAATCGTTGCGGAACCATCCCATGCCGCCAAGCCTACAGACCATGGAGGTCGATCACGACCCAAAGACGTGACCCAGGCAATGAGGCCATCGCCGCCACGCAACTGTCGTGACCCAGCCCAGCTTCAGGAAATGGCCGAATACACCCCGCGTGGCAACCGGTTCCAAGGGATGGGAAGGAGTCGCGGCCCGAGGCACGCGATGGCCTTCTCGAATCCGGCCGCACGGGCCCACTCCCCGAGCAGGGGTTGTCGACCGAGGACACATCCGCCCGCCCAGTGGGAGAAGGCCGGCAACACCACCCGGCCATCGCCCACCAGGAAGGCCGGGACCTTGGCCGACGTCGTTCCACCATCCCCGAGTTCCAGTGCGGGATGCTCGTGTCCGCTGAACGTCCAAATGACGCCGGCACCCTCCGTCGGGAGCAGGTGCCCGTGGATGAAACGATGCTGGCCTTCGCGACGTTCCTCAGCGCAGGGAAGCGGCACGCCCCATTCGATCAACCGCGATTCCAGGCGCAGGTCGTGATTCCCCAGAACAACCTCCAACCGGACCGAAGACGGCAGTCCACGGACCAACGCAATGACGGCCTCGCGGATTCCTTCGGGACTGGCCACCGCGTGGACAAGATCTCCCAACACCATCAAAACCTCGGGAGCCCAGTCCGCACAGAGGGCGTTCAAACGCGTGAGGGTGTCATCCTCGCCGATCGGGAGCAGTTGCCCCCGTTGGCGCTGTGCCCACGCGTAGCCGAGGTGGAGATCCGCAACGAGGAGGATGCGTCCCTTGGCGAGATACACCGCCCGACGGGCATCGAGATGCACTCCTTCCGCCACCGCCCAACTTCCTGCGTCGGCTCGCTGCGGTGGAGCCGACCAGCCCCGACTCGGATTCATGCGTAGTGATAACGAAGTTGGGCAATGAGCAGATCATCGCCTACGGCCTTGTACACCATCCGGTGCTCGTCCGTTATCCGTCGGGACCAGGACACTGCCAGGGCGTGCCGCAATGGTTCCGGCTTCCCGATACCCTCGAATGGGTGACGCGTGGTGTCCTTGATCAGTTCGTGGATCCTTCGCACGAGCTTTGGGTCGGTGCGTTGCCAGAAGAGGTAATCCTCCCACGCGTTTTCAGCGAAGATCAGTCTCATGCATCCGCGGGGAGCTTGTGCTCGATTCCCTTTCCGCTCTCCAGCGACTGGATGGCCTCGAGCAATCGACGTGCGTTCGCCGGACTCCGAAGCAGGTGCGCCGTCTCTTCCAATTCCTCGTAATCATCCAGCGACATGAGCACCACCGCTTGGTCGCGGTTCCGCGTGATGATCATGGGAGCACGATCCTGGCAGACCTGATCCATCGCTGCCGCCAACCCCTCGCGGGCTGCCGTGTAGGTGATCGCCTTCATATGGACAGGATCCTGTCCAACAAAAGACCGAAGTCAACGACCCAGACACAGTTCCCTTTTTGAAGGAAGTCGGGGCGGCGATGTCTTCATCGCCATTGGGAATGGCTTTGGAACGGCGACGAGGACGTCGCCACCCCGTTCCATGTGGGGGCTCTTGAAACTTGAAACTGAAAACTTGCTCCTCCACCCCTCACCCCCTCACCGCCTTGTACATGGCGAGGCACCGTTCCCGCTGCACCGCATGATCGACGATGGGCCGGGGATACCGCCCTCGGGACAACCACAACGGGTTCTTCCACGGTTCATGCACGGCATCGTCCGGGACACCGGACAACTCCGGAATCCACCGGCGTACGAAGCGGCCGTCGGCGTCGAACTTCTCCGCCTGCGAGGTCGGATTGAAGATCCGGAAATACGGGGCGGCGTCCGTACCTGTACCGGCGCTCCATTGCCATCCGCCGTTGTTCGCGGCGAGATCGCCGTCGACCAACCGTTGCATGAAGTACCGTTCGCCACGCTGCCACGAGATCAGCAGATCCTTCGTGAGGAACATCGACACCACCATCCGCAGCCGGTTGTGCATCCATCCGGTCGCGTTCAGGCAACGCATCGCAGCATCCACGATCGGATATCCCGTCATGCCGGCGCACCACGCCTGGAACCACTCTTCGCGCCCCGACCATTCCAGGCGGTCGTACTCGGGCCGGAAGGCACCCTTCGCGACATGCGGATGGTTGGCCAGGATCTGGGCATAGAACTCACGCCAGATCAGCTCGCTCTCCCAGATGTCGCAACCGCGGCGCTCATCCTCCGAGGTCGCGCGCAATCGTGCCTCGCCCAACCGCTTCAGAAGGGTCCGGACATTGATCGTCCCAAACCGCAGGTGCGGCGAGAGGCGCGATGTTCCCGTGTCATCCGCCGGATGATCCCGTCCGGTGGCATAACCGAAGACCTTCCGTTCCACGAAGGCGTCGAGGGCCGCCTTGGCCGCCTTTTCGCCCGCGGGGAACAGCTCGTGTCCCAGCAGATGTCCGAGATCCGCACTGGCCGCAGGCAACGGCAGCGAGGAAATCGTTGCAGGCACAGGTGACTTGGCCGCGGCGAGACGGGGACGCGGCTCGGGACGCGCCCGCAACCGCCACGCCTTCGAGTACGGGGTGAACACCGTGTACACCCCGCCGGTGCCGGTGAGGACCTCGCGTTCCTCCCACACCACGGAATCCTTGAAGGACTGGAACTGGACACCAACCGCGCCCAACGCCTGTTGCACCCGGACGT
>JBIKWS010000525.1:0-3755 GCA_044356195.1 Cyanophyceae cyanobacterium | reverse complement strand
CTACCCCCGTGATAGCCGACGAGGTCACAAGACGGGTCCACAGAAGAGCCCAGATCCCAGTCGCCAGTTTCCACTGGCAAGAACTGGGAACTGGGAACTGGCATCTGGAATCTCACCTCGTCCAGCAATGGACCGTGACCTTGGAATTCACGGGGAAGGTCACCGGCACCTCCACCGTGGCGGGGTTGTTCAAGGAGTTGTCGATCTCGGCATCGACGATCACCGGGCTTCCGGTATCGGGCGTCAGCGTGATCCGGATGGGGACCACCTTGCCGAAGTCGCGGGCCTGGATCTTCACGGTCCGCTCCGGCGTGGAACCGAACGGCAGCAGAAAGGTCTGCGGCGCGCTGCCCTCGGGTACCGCATTGCCGGCGACCTCGATCGTCTGGAGGCGAGGCAACACTGTGGGCAACGAGAACAGGTTGCCACCCACGCTGCTGTTTCCGCTGAAAGTAAACCGGATGCCGGAACGATCGAGAGTGTCCACCCGAAGCCTCCCCGCACCTCCGCCACCACCGCCGGTGGCGTTCAGATGGCCTCCGCCCTCCACCTTGAGGGCGACCAGGCGGATCGCGCCTCCGCTGCCACCATTGACCAGCGATCCGCGGTCGGCTCCACCCGTGGCATCAATGGTCCCGGCCACGCTGATCCGCGTGTTCGAGGCAATCTGGATGGCACCGCCGCCACCCCCACCGCCCGAGCCGGGGGAACCAGAGGTACCGCCGCCGCCGGAACCCCCGATGAGAGGAATGAGAAACGTGTTTCCGTACGTGTTTCCATTCCGGTAACCCGCCACCCCGAAGGCCCCTCCGCCGTCATCGCTCGCGCAATTGCAGAAACTGGTGACTCCAAACGTGCCCCCGCCCGGCCCATATCCAAACCCTGGTGCGGTGGTGCCAAAGCCCGGCTTTCCACCACCGAAGCCTCCTGGCCCGGGTGCCCCCCCATCATTCCCGCTTCCGAAGGCACCGTTGACCCGGATGACGCCATTCATCACCACGTCCCCCTGCGACAGGATGAACACGGGCGTGTTGCGGACATTGCGGGTGAAGCGCATCTCGCCGCCCGAGTTCACGGTCAGGCTCTTGTAGTGCAGCTTGCCGTCCGGCGGCAGGTCGATGGTTGTCGTTGTGCTGATCACCACATCACCGAGGGAGCCATTGCTCCCCACGTCGAAGGACTGCGCCTCCAGCCGGCCGGCACACGCCGCCAGTACGGTCCCGGCCAGCACGCTCAACGCCTGCCGGACGGTCCAGTTTCGGATTTCTGTCATGGGAATGCCTCGTTGAATGCCTGTGTGCATGGAACTCGATCGTCGGATGTTCACTGCTGAAAAGGTCTCGTTGCTCATTTTCTGGTCTTTCCTTGAAAATCACTCCGCCCACCGCACGCGATAGAACCGTGCTTCGCTTCCGTCCGTCCGGCACCGCCCGGTGCACCGACCTCCACCCTCGACCACCCGGTCCAAGGTCTCGGTCCGCCAAGTCTGGAGATCTTCGCTCGATTCCAACCGGTAACGCGCCCCCGCAGGCCCACGCCACTCCAGCGTGACCCACCACGATTCCACGGTGGTGCCCACGGCCGCCTCGCCCGTGTCCGCAGGGCGCGGTCCGACCACGGGATCCACCCGGAGCGAAAGCAGCCGGATCTCACCCGCAAGTCCCTCTGTCCCCTCGCCCGTGCCACTTCCGGCCACACCGGACGTTCCGGAACCACCCGGTCCCGAACCCGGATCCGGTTCCCAATCCACGAACACCACCGGCTCCGAAACCACCATGCCGAACAACCCGGCCGTATCCGCCGGTTGGGCTGGCAACACGACATCCACGGCAGGCTCGCTGACTACAATGCCTCCGACAGTCACGTCCGTGGATGGCGCTGCCGGCAGCACAATATCCACCGATGGTTCGCTGACCACAATCCCTCCGACCGTCACGTCGGTGGAAGGGGCCGCGGGCAACACCACATCCACCGCCGGCTCCGAAACCACGATTCCTCCGACCGTCACATCCGTGGATGGTGCCGTCGGCAGGACGACGTCGACCGCCGGTTCCGAAACCACGATGCCCCCGGCCGTCACATCGGTCGACGGGGCCGTCGGCAACACCACATCCACGGCCGGCTCAGCGAGTACGATTCCACCCGCGGTCACATCGATCGAAGGCGCCGCAGGCAAGACCACATCCACCACCGGTTGACCCACGACGAGGATCGTCGGCGTCGACGCAGCCAGACGCGGATCCGATTCCAACGCCACTTCCAACCCATCCTGCCAGCGGTCCCCGTCCGTATCCGGATTTCGCGGATCGGTATCGCGGACCACTTCCTGATCGTTCATCAGGCCATCGCCATCGATGTCCAGGTCCTCGGTGTCGGCAATGCCGTCGCCGTCCTGATCCAGATCCGACAGCAAGGGATTCGGGTCGACGCCGTCGATGATGCCATCGCCGTCCGTATCTGGATTCAACGGGTTGGTGCCTGCAGCGATTTCCGCACCGTCGCGCAACTGATCCCCGTCGGTGTCCGCAACACCGGCGCGCAAGCCCCGGTTGAATTCCTCCAGATTGGCCAAGCCATCGCCGTCGCGATCCAACACCGCGTCGTCCGCGAACGGGTCCAGGCCCTCCGCCACTTCATACCCGTCCGACAAACCGTCGCCGTCGGCGTCCCCGTTGGGTCGGTTGGTCGAAACGAGCACGAAGACCCCAGGCGCAGACTCCAGCGAACCATCCCGCACCGTATAGCGGAGTTCGTTCGTGCCGCTGATTCCCAGGGGGACATAGATCAGCCGCACGGGATTGGCGGCGAATTCCACGGGCACGTTGGTCACGGCCTCGCCGCGCGTCACGCCGTCCAGTGTCCGGAACAGTCGACCCAGGGATGGAATCGCCGTAACCCGTGTCGTCAGGACGTCGCCGTCCGGATCGGAACCAACCAGATCCAGCACCAACGGCGCATCCGCCGCCAGAGTGCTCTGGACGTCGGCAACCGGCCGTCGGTTGGCCACCAACGGTCGCGGATCCTCCGCGTCGTTCTGGCCATCCCCATCTGTATCCGGAAGGTCTGCCCGCGTGCCCGCGGCGAATTCGGCCGCGTTGGTCAACCCGTCGCCATCCTTGTCCAGGTCCGCATCCACAGCGCGGGCATCCAGACCGTTCGCGAGTTCGTACGCATCCAGCATCCCGTCGCCGTCGGTATCGGCCGCCGCGTTCGGCGTCACCACGCCGCGCACTTCCACCGAGACGGATTCAAACTCCGAATCAAAGGCGAGGTACCGGAAGGAATCCGGCCCCGTGTACCCGGGATCCGGCGAGTAGACCACCCGGCTACGGGAATCGATGACCTCAGTCGGGACCGACGTGATGGGCGACAGTAGGACCACATCTTCGAGGCCATCGAGGGTCAGGCCAGCCACGCGGCGTACCACACGGTTGGGTTGCTGGAATTGCTCCACCTGGATCAGTCGCCCGTGCGACGGCAACTCCGTGATGCGCAGGCCCACCCTGTCCCCGTTGGGATCGGAGGCCGGGAGGGTCACCAGCACGAGGTCACCCGATGGGACCGTGAAGTCGACCAGGCCCTCCCCCGCCACCGGCGGACGATTCGTGAGGACCACCAGATGCACCCGGCCGGTGGCCTGCAATCCATGGGGATCTCGGACGATATAAGAAAGGATCTCCTCGCCCGTGAAACCCGCCGCTGGCGTATAGGTGATCACTCCGTTGAACTCGGGCGAAAGCCGGCCGTTGACCGGC
>JBIKWS010000526.1:0-3755 GCA_044356195.1 Cyanophyceae cyanobacterium | reverse complement strand
CCCAGCGGTTGCGGGCGGCCGGGCTGGAGGGGATTTCCGTCGAGGACGAGCGGATCCTCAAGGAACTGGTCGTCTATGCGGACCGGTCCGACATCTCGGAAGAGCTCGCCCGGTTGGCCAGCCACTTCCAGCAGTTCGAGGATTGTCGCCGTTCGAAGGATGCCGTGGGCCGGACGCTGGACTTCCTGGCGCAGGAAATGAACCGCGAGATCAACACGATTGGTTCCAAGGCGAATGACGCGGTGATTTCGGCCGAGGTTGTGCGATTGAAGACGGAGCTGGAGCGGTTCCGCGAGCAGGCGCAGAATGTCGAGTGAAACCATGGAGCCAGAACGCATGACGAAGTCCGGAGTCCTCTTGTTGATCTCGGCACCGTCCGGTGGAGGGAAGACGACCGTCTGTACCTCCATGCTGACCCAGAACCCGGCGTTGAAGCGCGTGATCACCTGTACCACCCGCTCGCCCCGGCCTGGGGAGGTCCATGGACAGGATTATCATTTCCTGACGATGACCGAGTTTGAGCGCCGCATGACAGCCGGCGAGTTCCTGGAGCAGGCCCTCGTCTACGGGAACCGCTATGGAACCCTTCGGTCGAGTGTACTGGATGTTTTGCGCTCGGGTTCCGACGTGCTCCTCAACATCGATGTACAGGGGGCCGCTTCGATCCGAAAGGTGGCGGAGGCAGACCCTGAAATCCGGTCTGCATTGACAACGGTCTTCCTGACGCCCCGGACCCTTGTTGAACTGGAATCCCGGTTACGTGGGCGTGGTTCGGAATCCGAGGAGGTCGTTGCCCGACGCTTGTCCGCGGCCCCTGCCGAGGTCGCCGAGGCCGTGCATTTTGACTATCTGGTGGTCAGTGAGACGCGGGAATGGGATCTGCGCCGGGTCCAATCCATTTACGAAGCCGAGAAGGCGCGCAGGCACCGGGTGGCACTGGATGGATGGAGGGTTCTGTGAACGGGGCCGGTGAAGACCTGGGAACAGTGGTGCTTGGCGTGACGGGCAGCATCGCGGCGCATCGAGCCGTGGATCTGACCAGCCTCCTCGTGAAGGCCGGTTGCGTCGTACGCGTGGTGATGACCGCGGATGCGCAACGGTTTGTCACAGACCTTCCGTTCAAGACCCTGTCGCGGGGGCCGGTGATCACAGACCTCTACGACGAGGAGGAGGGGTGGAAACCGTCCCATATTCGCGTCGCGGACGAAGCAGATCTGATGGTCATCGCCCCGGCCACGGCAAACACCATGGCACGGCTGGCACACGGCATGGCGGAGGATGCACTGGGATGCATTGCCCTTGCCCTGAATCCGGGTGTCCCCCTGCTGGTGGCTCCGGCGATGAACGGCAAGATGTGGATGCACCCAGCCACGCAATCCAACGTCGCGATCCTTGTCGCCCGCGGGGCCGAGATGCTGGGGCCCGACCGTGGCATGCTTTCCTGCGGGTACGAGGGAGTGGGGCGCCTGCTTCCGGTGGATCAGATTGCCGACAGGGTTCTGGAAGTGCTACGGGCGCGTCGGCACGGGAACAGCTAGGGTGTGGCCATGGATTGCTGCTGCCACGGTCAGGTTTCAGTTCGGCTTCGGTGGCTGGAGGTGGGTTTGTGGGGAGGTTTGGGGGACAGGCCCGTGTCGTGAAGGAATCCAAGGTCCAGCGTGGTCTGGGGTGGCTCCAGATGTGGCGAGATCTGCTGGAAGCGCCACCGCCGGAGGACTCGGTGTTCCTCCAACGAGTCTCGTTCGTCGAGCGCGGCGTCACGCTGCCGGCGAAGATGGTGATGATGGTGGTGCTGATGTACCTGCTCTTCGTCAGCCGTTGGTTCCGGAACCTGACTCCGTTGCAGGAGGATGCCTGGAACCTCCTGCGGACCTTCTACCTCATCTACTTCTGCGCGAACGTAGGCGCAGCCATTGTGGTGTGGGGAATGGAGGAATTGTCCGTCCGGCTGGTGGAACGCGTGGTCTACACAGTAGCCCTGCTGGACACGATCTTCATGGCGGCGCTCACTCTGGTCACCGGAGGCTTTGGCAGCATCCTGTACTGGCTGTTCCCGGGACTCATCCTGCGCAATGCGGCGGTCATTCCACGCGCGGACGTGCAGATCATGGTCAATTTCTCGGTTGCCGGCTTCTACGCCCTCGCGGGAGTCCTCCATCCGATGCTGGAGCGTGCGGAGGTCGAAATCATCGAATCCACAGGACGTGGTGTGTTGCTTTCGTCCAGTGAGGACACCTCACGGGAGCCTGTGGAGTCACTGGTCCTGCGCTTGCTGCTCCTGTTGCTGTTGGCTGTCTGCTGTTACGCGCTTCAGGTCCTCCTGGATCGACGGCGGCGGGAGGAGGCCGAGGCCCAGGAGTTCATGCTGAAGCAGCAGCAGTTGCAGGCCGCAGGTCGACTGGCTGCTGAAATCGCGCACCAGCTGAAGAACCCCCTCGGCATCATCAACAACGCCGCCTACACCCTTCAAAAGACGGTTCGAGAGGGCAAAACGATCACGCAGCAGATCTCCATCATCCGCGAGGAGGTCAGCCGCTCAGACCGCATCCTGACGGAGTTGATGGGCTATGCACAGCTCGCGGAGGGCAAGGTGGAGCGCCTGTCCGTCACGGATGAGATTGATCGCGCCGTCGAGGAAGCCTTTCCTCCCGGCGCCAATTATGCGGTGGAGGTCCGCAGGAACTATGGTCCTGCCATTCCCACCCTGCTGGGGCAACGCGGGCATTTCTCCGAGATCTTCCTCAACCTCCTGACCAATGCCCGGGAGGCGATGGATGGGCGGGGGAAGATCGAGATCTCAGCCCGTGCGACTCCGGACTACGAGGTGGAAGTCCGGATCCGGGACTCTGGCCCCGGAATCATGCCGGACGTGTTGCCGAAGCTCTTTGACGCCTACTTCACCACCAAGGAACGGGGAACGGGACTCGGGCTCGCCATCGTGAAACACAATACCGAACTGTACGGTGGGACGGCGAGGGCGGAGTCGGTCCTTGGACAGGGGGCGACGTTCATCGTAACGTTGCCAGCACGATCTATCATGAGGATGCGCCGATGAACCTACCGCCGATGCTCGTCGTGGATGACGAGAAGAACATGCGCCTGTCGTTGGAGACTGTCCTTCGCGCCGAGGGTTATGAGGTGCGACTGGCGGACTCCGCCGAGGCCGCGGTCAAGCTGCTCGGTGCTGAGGAGTTCTTCATGGTCGTCACGGATGCCCGTCTCGGGGGAATGAGTGGGTACGAGTTCCTCAGGGAGGCCGCCCGCTTGAAGCCGGGGCTGCCCATCCTCATGATCACCGCTTACGCGACGCCCAAGCTGGCAGTGGAAGCCATCAAGGCGGGAGCCATTGATTATCTTGCCAAGCCTTTCGAGCCGGATGAGCTGCTGCATGCCGTCGCACGCTGCGCCGAACGTCATCGTTTGATTGCAGAGAACGCAGCGCTCAAGGCACGTGCCGGGGAACCGTACCGGGTGGAACACATCATCGGGGAATCACCGAAAATCCGGGAGTTGCGCCAGCTGATCCAGACGGTGGCTCCTACCGATGCAACCGTGCTGATCCTCGGGGAGAGCGGCACGGGGAAGGAGTTGATTGCGGGTGCGATCCACAGCCTGAGCCGTCGTGCGGGACAGAATTACGTACGTATCAACTGTGCTGCGATCCCGGAAACGCTGCTTGAAAGCGAGTTGTTCGGTCATGAAAAGGGGGCGTTCACCGGAGCGCATCGAACAAAGCGTGGATACGTGGAGGAGGC
>JBIKWS010000524.1:0-3757 GCA_044356195.1 Cyanophyceae cyanobacterium | reverse complement strand
CCTCAACCTGCACCTGGTCCTCGGCGGCATCGCCATCCTGGGGGCCAATGTCTGGCTGCTCATCGCCCCACCGCCCGCACCCGCGCGCCCCTGAATCCATCCTGAACTCCGACCGCCCATTCCCATGCCCATCTTCTGGCAATGCGATCGCTGCACCGCCTGCTGCCGCTGGCCGGGCCAGGTCACCTTCACGGAGGCGGAACTCACCCGGATGGCCCTCCATCTGGGCCTGACCGAGGAGGCGTTCATCGCGCAGCACACCCGGCTCAATGCCCAGCGCACAGGGCTTGCGCTGACGGACCAGGCCGACGGCTCCTGCGTCTTTCTCGACGGGGCCGACTGCCGCGTCCAACCGGTGAAGCCCCAGCAATGCCGCGACTTTCCAAACCTCTGGAACTTCCCCGGCTTCGAGAAAGTCTGCCAGGCCAAGCCTGTCGACGTCTCCCCCCTCGAATGGAAGCAACGCATCGCCCAGGCCACCGGCCGCGTGGATGTACCCGACCCGGTCTGAGTCTCCAGTTCCCAGTCGCCAGTCCCCAGTTTCAGCACAGTGGCAAATCCGATTGAAGTCCGGGTGCCCCCACCCGGCGGTGCCCTTCGGCTTACACGTTGATCCGCAACCTCCCGACGTCGGTTGCTACCCTTGGCTGTTGAGCGCCGGAGGCGTGCCAGTGGATTGCACCTCCCCACACCCGCACCCAAAAATGGGCACTTGCCTGAAGCGCTGCGGTCCCGGAAAACAAGAAAGTGCCCCTTGGAACGCGACATTGGACCCCAGCTTGCCTGCGGGCAGCCGTCCTGTGCCTTGTCGCCGGGCTCGGTTTCGCAGCGGGTCCATCCGGCGCGGAGGCTCATTGGGCGTACGCACCCCTGACTCCTTCCGTCGAGCATCGGACGCCCAACGGAAACCTGAGCGCCCGCATCGACCATCACCTCCGCGAAGCCGCCACGCGCCACAATCTCCGCCTCGCCGGTCCCGCGGACCGCACAACCTTGTGTCGCCGGCTCCACATCGTCCTGACCGGCCTTCCTCCGACACCCGAGGAACTCCACGCTTTCCTCCAGGATGATTCCCCCACGGCGTACGAAGCCCGCGTGGACCGCCTGTTGGCCTCGCCCGCGTTCGGCGAACGCTGGGCGCGCCACTGGCTGGATGTCGTCCGCTACGCCGATTCCGTGACGCTTCGTGGACTCGTCTTTCACGAAGCCTGGCGTTACCGGGACTACGTCATCGACACACTCAACCGCGATCGCCCTGTCGACGCCTTCATCCGCGAGCAGGTCGCCGGTGCATTGCTCCCCGGAGGCTCTGTCGAGGACCAGCAGCGGCACCTCGTCGCCTCCACCTTCTGGGTGCTCGGCGACGCCAACCTCGAGGAACAGGACAAACGCCAACTCGAACTCGACGTCATCGACGAGCAACTCGACGTCCTCGGCAAGGCGTTCCTGGGCCAGACCATCGCTTGTGCGCGCTGTCACGATCACAAGTTCGATCCCATCCCGGCCCGCGATTATCACGCGCTGGCGGGCATCCTCTCCGGTGTGCGCACGCTCGTGCACGAGAACGTCTCCGGCTGGACCGAGATTCCGCTGCCGGTTTCCGAGGCCGAGGAGCAGCGCTGGGCTGAGGCCGAGGCCCGATCCAAGAAGGCCGAGGCCGCACTGAAGGCCGCAAAGGCGAACACCAACGCACCTCCCTCGAAGCCGGAGCTCCGCGCCCTCGAATCGCGTCTGACCGAAACCCGCCGTGCCGCCCGCCGCCCGCATGCGATGGCTCCTGTCGAGATCGGCGCGACCAATCTCCCCGTACTCCGCCGCGGCAACTGGAAGACTCCGGGCGATGTGGTCCAGCGTGGGGTCCTGACCGTGGCATCCCGCACACCCGCCCCGGCTTTCCCTACCCGGGACAGTGGACGCCTCCAACTCGCCGACTGGCTGGTCGATCCATCCAATCCCATGACGGCGCGGGTCTTCGTCAACCGGGCATGGCACTGGGTTTTCGGAGCAGGGCTCGTCCGTTCCACGGACAATTTTGGAACCACCGGCGACCTGCCCAGCCATCCGGAACTCCTGGATCAATTGGCGGTCGCCTTCGTCCACGATGGATGGTCGCTCAAGCGACTCGTCCGGAGTCTCGTCCTTTCGGAAGCCTTTCAACGCTCCAGCGATCCGATCGAGCCAGCGGTCGCCGCCAGCCTTGCCAAGGATTCCGGAAACCAATGGCTCGCGCGTTTCGCCAGACGTCCGCTCGAGGCTGAAGTCCTACGCGACACCCTGCTCCGGGCGGGCGGCGGAATCGATTCCGGTGGAATGGGTGAAGCGCCCATGCCGGCAACGCTCACGGCCGACTTCGACTTCCACAGCGATTCCCAGCGGCGCAGCATCTTCCTTCCCGTCTTCCGCAACGCGCGCCCGGAAGGATTGAGCGTGTTCGACATGGCGGATCCCAGCCGCGTCACGGGCAGCCGGGAACGTTCCACCGTGGCCCCGCAAGCGCTCTATCTGCTCAACAATCCCTTCGTTCAGGAACAAGCTCGGGCCGCAGCCAAGGCCGTGTCGGATGCACCGGATCCGGTGCTCGCCCTGTGGCTGCGAACCCTCGCCCGCCCGCCTCATCCGGGCGAACGGTCCCGCGCCGAGCAACACCTGCTCGTGTCCCAATCGAAACCCCAGGCACTCACCGAACTGGCGCACGCACTCTTCGGCACCCTCGATTTCCGCACCCTGCACTGACGCCACACATGAATGTCCGCGCCAACTCCCACCCCATCTCGCGTCGGCAGGCACTCGCCCGCTTGGGCTGCGGGTTTGGTTCGCTTGCCTTCGCCGCGATGGCCGCCTCCGCAAGCCCGGTGGGTCCCGGACTTCTCTCGCCGCGCCCCACCCTGCTTCGCCCACGGGCCAAGCGGATGATCTTCCTTTTCATGCAGGGCGGCCCAAGCCAGGTCGACACCTTCGACTACAAGCCCGCCCTCGATCAACTCGACGGCAAGCGGCATTCGTTTGACGACGCCCGCAGCATCGCGAAGACCGGAGCCTGGGGCACCGAGCAACGCATCCTGCGTTCCCCATGGGCCTTCGCCCGCCACGGTCAGTGCGGGCAATGGGTCAGCGACCTCTTCCCGCACACCGCCCGCCACGTCGACCGCCTCTGCCTCCTCCACGGCATGCACACCGAAGGCGTCGCCCACGGACCCGCCACACTGTTCCTGCATTGCGGCTCCACCAACTTCGTCCGCCCGAGCATCGGCTCGTGGGTCAGCTACGGACTCGGGACCGAGAACGAGAACCTTCCCGCCTTCGTGTCGCTCGCCCCCAGCCTGGGCAATGGTGGCCCGCGCAACTGGGGTTCCGCCTTCCTTCCTCCCGTCCATCAGGGGACGGCGCTGGGCAGTGCTGGCCGTCCGCCCGCGGAGATCACCTTCCGATCCCTTCCTTCACCCGGTGCCGATCCCGCCGCCCGGCAACGCCACTTCGACCTGCTGCGTTCCCTCAACGCCGAGCAGGCCCGAGACGCCGCCGCGGATCCCGCCGTCGAAGCCGCCCTCCACTCCTACGAACTCGCGTGGCGGATGCAGTCCCATGCGCCGGCCATCCTCGATCTCTCCCAGGAGTCCGCAGACACCCTCCTCCTGTATGGCATTGGCGAAAAAGGCACCGACGAATTCGGACGCCAATGCCTCGCCGCGCGACGCCTATGCGAATCCGGCGTGCGCTTCGTCCAGGTCACCTACGGCGACAACACGGCCAATCCCCG
>JBIKWS010000523.1:0-3760 GCA_044356195.1 Cyanophyceae cyanobacterium | reverse complement strand
AGGATCGACGCAGCGGGGGCATGGAGTTGCTCCTGTCCACGCCGCTGACCGTCGATGATTTCCTGTCAGGCCGGATGCGTGCGCTGCGGCATCAGTTCGAATGGCCCGTGGTGATCATCCTCTTCGTGGATCTGGTGTTCCTCGTGAAGGGGATTGAGTGGAAGAACGACTCCTCCGCCGGCGATTGGGTGGTTTTCTGGATCTGCCGGATGCTGTTGTTCGTCGCCGATGCCTACACGATGGCGTGGGTGGGTCAGTGGATCGGCATGAAGGCGGCCGGGAACCGGACAACGATCCACGTCCTGTGGCGCGTGATGGGGGTGCCCTGGGCGATCAGTTTTGTGGTGATGACATTGGTTGGCGTCCTCAGCCTGGGCGGAGGCGGTGGTTTCCTGGGGGACATCGGGTTCAAGGGCGGCCTGGTGGTGTGGTGCCTGATGTGCCTGGGAAACAATCTGGTGTGGAGAAACATGGCCCACGCCGAACTGAAGTCGGGTTTTCGTGTCCTCGCGCTGGGACGACCCGGCGAGAAGAAGACGGCTTCGCCCGCGTGAGTTGATCCCGCCAGCCGACTCCAATCCACATGCGCACCCTGTGGCCGGTCCTGGAACGCGAACTGCGGGTGGCCGCCCGGCGTCCCCAGACGTGGCGGTTGCGCTGGATCACAGCCACCGGTTCGATGGCGGTGCTGCTGACGTTGGTTTGGTTCTTCGGACGTTCAGGAGTGAAAACGGCGAGCGGTCAGGTAGGCAGCGTGGTCTTTCACACGATCGCCGGACTCGTCGCTGTCTGGGCGCTGTTTCTCGGGTGCCAACGGACCGCCGACAGTCTGGGGAAGGAACGACGCGAGGGAACGCTGGGTTTGCTGTTCCTCACCGATCTCAACGGTTGGAGCGTGGCCGGCGGAAAGCTCTTCGCGGCCGCACTCGATACGGTCTTCCAGTTGGTGGCTGTGGTTCCGGTACTGGTGGTTCCGGTGCTCCTCGGGGGCGTGGGTCTGGGCCAGTTGCTGATGCTTCTCCTCGCGCTTGGCAACGGTCTGCTCCTTTCACTCGTCAGCGGGTTGCTCGCCTCCCTCATTTCCAGGGACCCACGGCAGGCCGCCGGTCTCGGGGTCGCGTGGATGCTTGGACTGATCTTCATTCCGTGGGGCTTGTTCGCCTACCTCACCCATCGTGACGTCCCCTGGACACCGTACGAAGCGTCGTGGGTGCTCCTCGCCAGCCCGTCTGTGCCATTCATCGCTGCCTCGGTGTCCGTACCCGTCGTGCCGTTTGGCAACTGGCGGGAAGCTGGGTTGGTGGCGATCGGACTCCAGATGGTTCTCTCGGGGGCGATGTTCTGGATCACGGCGCATTGGGTGCGTTTCGTCTGGCAGGAGGGTGGGGGACCGGGTTGGCGTTTGCGGTTTCAACAGTTTGCCCTTTGGCTGCGTTTCGGTGGCGCCCGTCGTCGCGCGGCCTGGCGCGCGCGGTGCCTTCAGCAGGGAGCGTGGGACTGGCTTTCCCTGCGTGATGTCTGGAAACCCTGGATGCCGTGGATCCTGATCGCCGCGTTCGTGTTCATCGAGGGAGCTTCGATTCTGGGAGGCGGGATCCGCACCGCGCTCGGACCGCCCAGTGGCGTCGTGGCGATGCTGTTCCACGCGCTCTTTGTCGTCTGGGTCGCGGGTGAAGCCGCCATCACGCTCTCGGAGCAGCGTCTCGCCGGCGCCTTCGAATTGCTGATGACAACCGGGTTGTCCGGACCAGAGATCCTGGCAGGACAGGGGCGTGTTCTGCGTCGGTTGCTGGCCCTGCCGCTGGTGGTGCTGGGGTTGTTCGACCTCTGGGTGCTCCTGTACCTGCCTTGGGGCGGGGAAACATGGAACAGCGTGGCGTTGGGGTGGTGGCTGCACCTGACGGGGATGCTGCTCGCTCCCTGCTATTGGTGGGCCATGCGGTGGGCCTCGACACGGGCGGTGCTTGAAGGGCGCCCGATCAACCTGGCCGTGGGAATGGCCCTCAACTCGGTCTACCTGCTCCCGGCCGTCGCCTCGTACGGCATTTTCGGCGGGGCTGCCACGCTGCTGGGCCTGGCCAATCGTCTGACATGGGCGGAGTCGCTGGTCCTCGCTTTCCTCCCGCCCTTGATCCTGATTCCAGCGTGGTGCCTGTGGTGGGGGAACCGCCAGCAGCGGTGGGTGACCGGTGAATTCCGCTCCGCCCTGACCAGCCGCAACGCTTCATCGTCGGCGTCGGCGTGAGAACAGCAACACCAGTGCTGCCGGGAACGGGGTGAGCCCCAGAAATAGTGCGGAGGCCGCCGTTGCCGACGACCTCCGCACCCCACGTTTCGTACTCCGATGTTCCCAGTCTCTGTCTGTCTCCAGTTGGCCTCCGTTGGCAGGCCCGATCACGCAACTAACGACACTTCGTGAACATGGACCGTGCCAGTTCGCACACGGCATTTTGCATCCACGCAAATGGTCGGGTGTTGGTCATTCCGTGACACAACTGCCGAGATCGGGTGGTGAAGTTTGGGCACTCAGCGCGATCCAGGCCGTCGTCGGCCCATCGTTCAAACCAGCGCCTGATGTTGCGGACTCTGCGCCAGCTTCCGCACCAGTTCCTTGATCTTCTGCGCCTCCGCCCGCGATGCAACCAGCACCGCGTCGTCCGTCAGCACCACGATGGAATCGCTGACCCCGACCAGGGTGATCGTGGTCCGGCCGCGGGTCCGACCGTCGTAGACGATATTGCGCGCTGCGTCGACGTGCACCAGGTCCGCCACCGTGGCGTTTCCGTCCGCATCCTGGGCCACGTGGCGCGCCAGCGCGGGCCATGCCCCGAGGTCATCCCAGGCAAAGGATCCGTCCGCCACGACGACGTTGGTCGCCTTCTCCAGCAGCGCGTAGTCGATGCTGATCTTCTGGATGGTGGGGTATTCGGCGGCCAGCACCTTCGACAGCTTTGACGCACCCGCCGCCGCCGCCTTCTTCCAGCGTTCGCACGCGGCTGAGATCTCGGGCTGATGCTGTGCCAGACCTGCCGCCACCGTCGCGTACGACCAGACGAACATGCCCGCGTTCCAGCGGTATTGTCCCGTGGCGAGGTATTCCGTGGCTTTCTCCAACGACGGCTTTTCCACGAAGCGCTCGGCCTTGAAGAAGGCGGTCTTGTACGTGCGCGCACCTTCGGCGGCGGCCAGCACCGGACCTGTCTGGATGTAACCGTAGCCCGTGGCCGGTTCTGTCGGTTGGATCCCGATCGTCACGATGACGGAATCCCGCGAGGCGAGGTCCAGAGCGTCCTTCAAGACCTGCTGGAAGCGGCGTTCCTCGGGGATCACGTGATCCGCCGGCAGCACCGCCATGACCGCTTTCTCCGATCGTGCCCCGACGATTGCCGCCCCGAGGGCGACCGCAGCGCAGGTATCGCGCCCGATGGGTTCGGCGACGATGTTGTCCTTGGGCAGTTCGGGCAGTTGGCGACGCACTTCAGCCACCTGGGCGGCGTTGGTGATGATGAGGACGTTTTCCGCAGGCACGACCGGCAACACCCGATCTACCGCCTGCTGCAGGAAGGAACGTTCACCCAGCAAGCGGATCAGTTGCTTTGGGGTCTTCTCCCGCGACACGGGCCAGAAGCGTTCACCCCGGCCACCCGCCATGATGATGACGTAACGTTGCGAAACCTTGCCCGATGGCTTCTTCGCCGGTGCGGATGGGGTCGCGGGTTTCGCCGCCCCGCGTTTGGGCGCGGGCTTGGCGATGGTTGCG
>JBIKWS010000032.1:0-13080 GCA_044356195.1 Cyanophyceae cyanobacterium | reverse complement strand
AATCACCCTGATCCGGAAGCCCGGCGTCAAACATCACCCCCACGGACTCGACGACGTCCGACCGAGCGTGGAGTTCTTCTGGAAGAACGCTGGACCCGCCGTGGTCGGACGCACGCCGGAGGAGCGTGCTGCTGGACTCCGTCTGCCTGCCGCCCCGGTTCCCGCTGCCAAACCCTGAAGATCGACCCGCATGAATGCCCCGAATCCGTCCGCAGCAACCGCGCCCCGCCGTCGCGGCTTTCCATGGTTCCCCTTGGCGACTGTCATTCTTGGAGGCCTTGGGATCCTGTGGATCCGCTCCCAGCCCGAACTCGAACGGAACCTCAAGGGCTGGCTCAGCACCCTGATCCCACTCCTCGTCCTGCTGCTCAATCTGGGGTGGTTTTTCCTGACACCCCGCTTCTCGGCCCGGACACGACTGCTGGGCCTGATCGCCCTGATCGGCCTGGCCATCCTGGGCCGTTCCACCCTGCGCATCGATGGTGCCATGAACGGCACAGGCCTGCCGTCCTTTGCCTGGCGATGGTCCGGACCTTCCGCTTCAGGCATGCCCGCGCCCCCCGTTCCCGTCCCCCCCAGCGCTCCCACCGCCACGCGCGATCCACGCCTCGCCCTCGCCCTCGATGTTCCCCAGTTCCTCGGAGCCAAGCGCGACGGCACCGCCCCCAATCCCGGGCTCGCCACCAACTGGACCACGCAAGCTCCCCGCGAACTGTGGCGTCGGCCCGTCGGCCTAGGTTGGTCTGCCTTCGCCGTCGTCAACGGCCGTGCCTACACGCAGGAGCAGCGCGACACCAACGAACTTGTCACCGCCTATGAACTGCTCACCGGGACTCCCATCTGGGAGCACGCCGACACCACGCGCTTCGTGGAATGGCAGGGCGGCGACGGTCCGCGCGCGACGCCGACGGTTCATGAGGGTCGGGTGTACACCATGGGCGGAACGGGCATCTTCAACTGCCTGGATGCCGCCACCGGCAAGCCGCTCTGGCAGCACTCCGTCCTCGTGGAAAACCGGCTCGGCACCAACATGTGGGCATCCAGTGCCTCGCCCCTCATTGTCGACGATCTCGTCGTTGTCACCGGCGGCACCGGCAGTGGCCCGACCCTGCTCGCCTACCACCGGCTCACGGGGGTTCCCGCATGGACTTCAGGGAACGAGGCCGCCAGCTACGCGTCTCCGGTCCTCACCACGTTGGCCGGACGCCGGGTGATCCTCTCCAACAACGCCCGGTGCGTGACCGCGGTGGACCCCTCGACTGGAAAGCTCGTCCTGGAACACACGTGGGGTTCGGAAAAATGGCCCAAGGCCTCCCAACCGATCGTCCTCGGCGACGACCGCGTCTTCATCTCCGGTGGATACGGCATGGGCTGCCAGATGGTCCGCGTCCAGGCCAATGCCGACGGCACCTTGAAGGCCGAACAGGTGTGGAAGGGCGTCAGCATGAAGACGCAGTTCAACAGCCCCGCCCTGCGTGACGGCCACCTGTACGGTCTCGACGACGGCCTTCTCGCCTGCGTGGCCGCCGACACGGGCAAGCGCGTCTGGAAGGACGGCCGGTATGGTTCGGGTCAAACCCTCCTCGTCGGTGACCTGATCCTCGTCCAGAACGAACGCGGATCCGTCCACCTGTGTGCCGCCTCTCCAGGGGGATTCCAGGAGCTCGGTTCCATCGCGGCCCTCTCCTCAAAGACGTGGAACCATCCCACGCTCGCCGGCCGCTTCCTTCTGGTCCGGAACGACCGCGAAGCCGCGTGTTACGAGCTGCCCGGGAAGTGAGTGCGCACGGTGCCCTCACGCGGCGATTCATGGACCCCGCCGGGTGAGGGCACCCGGCCTTCAAACTGGGTTCTGGAATCTGGGATCCGGGAACTCCCCGAAGGCCTCAGGGGATCTGCACGGCGCGGTAGAGGCGCGTGCTGTTGCCGGGCTCCGGAGTGGTGAGCAGGGTCAGGCCGGAGGGAGCAGCGTCCCACTCCGAAACAGTCTGCCATTGTCCCCAGACGGTGGAGGTCTCAACGCGATAACGGCGACCCGGCGTTCCGCGGAGAACGATACGCACGCGTCCGTCGGATTCGAGCACGGGCGCGTCGAAGGCCGGCGAGGGGACGACAGCGGCTTCGACAACGAGGTTGAAGCCGGTGTCCGCCGTGAGGATCGGGCTACCGTTGTCGCGGACGCGGACGAGGACCGGATGCGTGCCGACGTCGGCAGCCGTGGGAGTCCAGGTGATGCGGCCCACTGCGGAGACGGCCAGCGCGGCAGGTCCGTTGACGCGCTCAAAGGTCAGTGCCTGTAACGGCCGATCCGGATCAGAAGCGGTGAGATCGAGGCTCCAGGCCTGACCCACGGTGATCCGCTGACCCGCCACAGGGTTCAGGGTCGGCGCGAGATTCACCTCACGGACGGTGATTTCGAAGCGGTTGGTCACGCGGAGCACGGGCGAACCGTTGTCGGAAACCCGAACTTCCACGGGAACGACCAATGGCCCCTGGTCCTCGGTGGGTGTCCACGTCAGGCGACCGGTGGTGGACACACTCAGTCCCGTCGGTCCGGACAACCGCTCGAAGGTGAGGGTCTGCGCGGGTTGGTCCGGATCCGTGGCGGTGAGCTGGACGTCGAGGAGCAGACCCTCGTCGACAGCAAGCCCGGTGACCGGCGGGAACACGGGCGGCCGATTGGGGATCAAGGTCGCGTTGGGGGCTCCGGGAGTCGGACTGACCGCCGTGATGCCGGGAACGAAGCCGTCGGGAAGTCGACCGGAAGCGACGTCGGGTTGGGCTGCCACGGTGGTGAAGAGGGTATCGACGGCCTGGGTGGTGCTGTTCTCGATGCGGCTGAGGGTCAGGCGCAGCGGAGCTCCGGCGGTCGCGGTGAGGCGGAAGCTGGTGTGGAGCTCCGCCGGGGTGGTTTGGGCGGGTTCGCCATCAGCGAAGACGGTGAGGAATCCGCCCGCGGGAATCGAAGTGCCGGGAGGGAAGGCCCAGCGCGTGGGATTGGCGTCGAGGTCGGAGAGGAACAGACCGTCGAGGGAGGCGGCGTTGGAGCCGGTGTTGACGAGTTCGATCCAGGGTTCGCGGGTACCGGAGGCGTCGGTGACGCCGGTGGTGTTGCGCGCGAGGACCTCGTTGAGGCGCACGGTGGGGAATTCGTTCATCGCCGCCGATACGTTGTTGGCGAGGCCAGGCGTGGCGGAGGGGATGGTGCCGCCGACGAGGGTGATTTCGAGGCCGAAGACGATGTCCGAGCTGCCGCTGGCGTTCTGGTGGACCTCGACGGCGAGGGTGTTCTGGCCGGGAACGAACACAGAGGCAGGGAGGGTGAAGGGCCCTTCTAGCCCGGCATCGCCGACGAGGCGGCTGCTGAGGGTATCGTGTGTCGGATCGGATTCCTCCATGCCGAGCGAGTGGACGCGACGGCCATTGATCCAGAGGATGTAGCCGTCATCGAGGAAGGTGTGGACCTGGACCTGGACGTCGGGCGGCAGTGCGGGGAGCGTGACCGTGCGACGGAAGTAGTAGGTCAATTGGCCCAGCGTGAGCGCAGTGGTCTTGTTGGTGGCCAGCTCGGCCCCTTCGACGAAGTGCAGGCCACCGCCGCTGGACCAGGCGAGGTCGTTGAATCCGACCGTCCGCCAGTTGGTGCCGCCAGCAGGAGGACCGTCCTGGAAGTAGCGCCACGTGTCGAGGAACCCTGTGACAGTGCGGTTGCCGGTGAAGGAGGAGGCCACGCCCCAGTTCCCGGGACGATTGCGGTCGCGCCGCGGATCGAGCAACTGGAGGGACACAGGGGACGTGGTGGCCGCTCCCGCCCATGGATAGCCGGAGCTGTAGTCGAGCCGGTCGAGCACGGTCCCGGAGCCATCCTGGAGGACGATGGAATCGGCGAGCCCTCCGAGGGTGCCGGTCCATGCGCCCGCAAGGGTGGCGGCTGCGCCGAAGGCGGTGCGGAATGCGGCGCTGTTCTGGACAACGACGATGCGGGCGCCGGGCGCCAGGACGGTGTTGGCCGGGAAGGTGAAGGTCAGGTTGCTGCCGACGAGGCGGTGGCCGGACAGGTTCCAGGAGGTGACGGCGGACGCATTGAGCAGTTCAACGAACTGCGTGTTGGGCGTCATGGGTTGGCGCAGGACTTCGTTGAGCACAACCTTGAACCGTGGCTGCGTCGTCACCTGGAGCGAGCGCGTGGCGCTGAGGTTGCCTGGGCCATTGTCTGTGACGCGCACGGTGATCGTGTTGGTCGAGGCGCCGGCGTCGGGGTCGGTGGACCACCGGAAGTCACCCGTGACGGGGTCGATGGTGGCCGCCGGGGGCGCGCCGGGATCCAGACTGAAGGTGAGGGTCTGTGCCGGGCGGTCGGGATCGGAAGCGACGGCCTTGAAGGTGACGGTCTGTCCTTCGCCGATGGTTTGCGCGGCGATGGATTCGAGGATCGGAGGTTGGTTGAGTTCGCGAACCGTGATGGAGAGTTCGCGAACCACGGAGAGGGCCTCGGGTGAACCATCCGCAGCACGGACCAGGACAACGTAGGAACCCGGGCCCTGATCCTCGGTAGGCGTCCATTGGATGCGTCCGGTGGATTCGTTGAGGGTGAGGCCTTGAGGCGCGGGTCCATCCAGGCGGAAGCGCACTGTGGTGCCTTCGGGATCAGTGGCCACGAGGGGCAGGTCGAGCAGCGCAAGCTCGTCCATGATGACCGGCGTCGGTTGGGTGAACACGGGCGGGTTGTTGACCTCGAGCACGGTGATCCGGACTTCGCCGGTGCGGGAAGCCTCGGGCGAACCGTTGTCGGACACGCGGTAGTTCACGGTCTGGACCGATCCGCCAAAGCCTTCGCCCGGGATCCAGCTCAGCAAGCCACCCGGAGAGAGTTCGACGCCGGGGGGGATGGTTCCCTCGAGCGCGAAGGTGAGGGTGTTGGGCGGAAGATCCGTGTCGGAGGCCGGAAGCTGGAGGCTGAGCAGCGAGCCTTCAGGAGCCACGACATTGGTGACGCCAACAACGATGGGCGGGAGGTTGACCTCGCTGACCGCGATGTTGATGCGCAGTCCGCCAATCCGCGGGGGCGTGCCGTTGTCGGTGGCCCGCAGGAGCACACTGTAGCTGGCGGGCCCATCCAACTCGGACGTGGCCCAACGGAAGACCCCGGACGTGGGATGGATGGAGGCCCCGGACGGAGCATCCGGGCCGAGCGAGAATTGGATCGACTGACCGGCATCGGGATCCGTGGCGATGGCGGTGAAGGTGATCTCGGTCTGTTCCGGCGCGGTGATGTCCGCAATCGGGTTGAACGTCGGCGGACGATTGGCACCGGCGAGGATGTTCGGGGCGCGCGGTGAAGGTGTCTCCATGAAGTACAACGGCGGGGCTGCGGCATCCGGGAAGCGGCCCATGGAGATGTCGTTGGTCTGCGACCCGAAGGTGAAGCCATCGATGAGCTTCCCGGCGGGATCGAAAAGCCCGATCTGTTCGCCGCCGCGGGCGAGGGCGAATCCGGCGTGGAGATCGACGTTGGTGGAGGTGTTCTGGGCGGTCTCGTTGTCGGCCCAGACGAGCAGGAATCCGCCGGCGGGGATGGGATAGCCGCCCGGGATGCGGAACATGGCGCCGACGGAATTGGTGAGGTTGTCGGTGAGGTAATAGCCGGCGAGATCGACGGCCTGCGTCCCGGTGTTGTGGAGTTCGATCCAGTCATCCCAGTCGCCATCGGCGGGATCGGCGACGGTCCGGTTGTTCTGGGCCATGAACTCGTTGATGACGACGTTGACGGCGGGGGTGGTGGGATCGTTGGTGGCGCCGACGGTGGGATTGAACAGGATGCGGCGAGTGCGCGGTTCGCCGTCGGGAATCGAGCCGAAGCTGCGGCCGGCGGGGAGCTGTTCCCAGGTCAGGTAGTCGAGGACAGCGGGCGTGTTGCCGGTGCCCTGGCGCCGGACGAGCGCCACGCCACCGGAAGTGGGATTCAGCCGGAAGGAGGTGTGCGGGATGCCAGGGGCGGACTCGGTGGGCTCACCGTCGGCCCAGACCGTGAGGAATCCGCCAGCGGGGACGGTGGATCCGGCCGGGAACACCCATGCGGTGAGGTTGGTGAAGGAGTCCGTGAGGAACAGTCCGGAGAGATCGAGGGCGGTGGTGCCGGTGTTGATGAATTCGACGTAGGGATCGCGATCGCCGGCGTTGTCGCGTGGGCCGGAAGGATTGTTGGGCAGGACTTCGTTGATCCAGACGGCGGGGAATGCGGCGAGGGCCTGGGTGCCGGAGTTCGCGCGTCCGGGAGTGAAGGCGTTGGCGGCATTGGTCGCAGTGGCGGTCCAGTTGGCGACGCGCCACGAACCGCGGGAGGCGTCGATCAATTGCAGGGAAGGCCCAAAGCCGTCGGCCTGCGTCGGCCACGGGAGGTTGTTGTCGTAGCGGACATCGGTGATGACCTGCTCGGTGTTGCCCACGGAGCGGACGAGGGCGATGCGTTCGCCGCCGTTGTCGAGGGATCCGGGGAACTCGTCGAAGACAACGACGCCGGCACCGTATGCCAGGCTGAAGGCGGCACGGTCGCGGGCGAGCACCCAGTAGGTGGCAGGGGTGAGGACGGAGCCGGCAGGGAAGGTGTAGCCGATGCCGTTGATGCGGAATCCGGAGAGGTCGAAGGCGGTCGTGGTGGAGCGGTTGAAGAGCTCGATGAAGGACGCGCCGGAGGCGAGGGCGTTGTAGTTGATCTCGCTGATCACGACGAAGTCCTCAGGCTTCTGGAAGGCGCCGTTGTACGTCACGGTCACGGAATCGGTGAGGCCAGCGATGGCATTGCCGTGGCGGTCGACACCGGTGAGCGTGATGGGATTGACGGCGGCGGTGAGGGGAACGCGGACGCGGAAGCGGAGGACATCCAACCATTCGATGGGAACGGCGAGGCCGTTGGCGCGGATCTCGACGGCGGCAAAGGGCGAGGTGCCCTCGATGGTGGCGGTCGGTGATGCGGAGGTGAAGTTCGCGCCATTGTTGCTGGTGATCGCGAAGCCAGCGGTGTCGGCGGCCTGGAGCTGTTGGCGGATGAATTCCCGCCGGCCCTCGAGGTAGGTGATGATGGACTGGGGTGGGGCGGTGCCTTCGATGCGGTTGAACGCGAGGGCGCTGCTGCGGGCGCTGAATTGCGGGAGGTAACTGGACGGTTGGAACGGTCCGTCGACGGCGTCGCGGTAGGCGCGCCAGGCCATGCGTCGAAAGGCGGGCCAATCGAACATGAAGTTCACGTTGTCATCCTGCCCGCCGAAAAGCTGGCGATTGGTGCCATCGCCCGCACCGAGGACCCAGTCCATATCCCAGGGGAGGATGTTCCAGCGGCCACCGGGCTGGTAATAGATGTACTTGTTCTGGCTGTTGCCAACGCCCCACGTGTCCCAGTTCCCAAGGCAGGCATCGAGGACGAACATGCGCATCCACTGATCGACGTCGGCGACGTTGAGGAGGTTGGCCTGGTAGTTGGTCGTGCGGCTGTTCGCGGCGGTGATGAGGGCGAAGAAGTTGGTGAAGTCGTTCGCGGTGGTCCCGTTCGGACGCGGCTGCCAGTTCCAACGGTAGCGGGAGAGATTGAACTGGCCGTTGGGATTCCGGTAGTTGCCGAGGTCGGCGCCGACGACATCAAAGCCGCCGTCATCGCGGAACTCGAACCAGAACGCGACCTTGTGGAGGTCGCCATCGGGACCATCGGGGAACCAGCCCTCGGCGTAGTCGTTGTTGGGCTGTTCGAGGTCCTCGTCGATGGCACCGTGGGGGTTTCCGTTGCGGTAGAAGCGGACGTAGCTGGTATTGAGGTAGGGCAGCCGGAGACCGCGGGTGAACCAGTTGGCGATCTGGTGGCGCACGCGGGTGTTCTCCTCACCACCATTTCCTGTGAGGGCGTACACGCGATCGCTGGCCCCGAGGAGCAGGTCGTCGGAAGGCACGGTCATGGTAAAATCGGCCTGACCGGTAAACGGGCTGCCCTTGCGTCGGATGCCGGCGTTGTAGATCACGCGCAGGTTGCCGTGAACGAGCGTACCGTCGCGATACGTGTTGTTGAGTCCGTCGCTGTTGAGGGCGTCATCCACGGTCGGGGTCGTCCAGGAGTGGACGTGTTCAAAGCTGCCGTACGGCACGGGATCTCCCCAGCGGATGTTGGCTTCGGTGACGGCAGGCAGGCCTGCGAAGACATTGCCCGAAGGGAACTGCGCGGAGATGGCAGTGCCGGCGTTGTCGAAGGCCACCACAAAGAACTGCACCAGGGTGCCTGCGGCCCGACCCGTGATCGTGGCCGAGAAAGTGCCATCGCCAGCAATGAGATCGCCGCCCGTGCCATCGTCGCGCATGACAGTCGTGCTGAAGGCCCCGATATGACCCACACGCGTGCGCAAGCTGACCGAACTGACACCGTCGGGATCAGAGACGCGGGCGGAAACCACGACAGGTTGGCTGGCGTTGGGCACCGCTGGGGAATGGGTAACCGCGAAGATCGCGGGTCCGGCGTTTGGAACGCGGCGGCTGTTCTCGCGGCCCGGGGTGCCCAGGTTCTTCGGGACCGTGAGGCGGGCGGTCATTTCGAGGCCGCCCCCGCGGGTGCGGAACAGCACCTCGGGCCAGCCAGCGATCCAGCGCGCACGCGCACGGAAGGTGCCCACGATGTTGTTGTTCAGGCCGGGGTTCAGGACCGCGCTGATGCAGTTGCGGCCGGCATCCAGATCCCCGGGGGCAATGACCCGCAGGGCGCGCGTCCCAGCGAAGGCACCGATGGACTGCACCCGGGACCCGGAATGATGTCCCCGGAAGGACCAGCCCGTGGCGGCGGTGCCGGCACCGGTTTCGAATCCGCCGTTGGCGAGGAGCGAGACATTGTTGGGGCCCAGAACCTGCACTTCGTCGAGGAGGCATTCGCCAGCGTCGAGCATGCCGACATGCAGCCGGTCGGGTGTCTGCGATCCAAACCGCAAGCTGTCCGTCAACGTGAAGAGCTCCCACGCGGACTTGGAGGATTCATCGGAATCCGCCCAGCTCGATGCGCGGAGCATGTCTGCCCGCGGATCGATCAGCTCCAGCGATGAACCGCCGCCGTCCGCCCACTTGCCCCAGCGCCCACCGTCCGCATAGGTCACTTCGGCGACGACAATGCGGATCGTGGACGTGGTCACCTCGCCGACTTCGTTGGTTGACCGGATGGTGTCGGGCTTGGAGAGGGCGACGCGTTCGCCGCCATTGGAAAGGGTGCCTGACCAGTCGCCGAACACGGTGGCGGGATCAAGACCGGGGTGGTTGGCGAGGAGGCGGGCGCGGTTGGCCCCGACCACGACAAATCCGCCCGAGGGAATGGATGCACCCGAGGGGAAGGTGAAGGTCACGCCGGATTCAAAACGCCAGCCCGCCAGGTCCACGGCCGATCCGGACCGGTTGTGCAATTCGATGAACTCGTCCGCGTCGTCCTCCGTGATGGGGTGGTAATAGAGCTCGTTGAGGACGACGTCCTCGACGCGCCATGCGCTGTTGGCGGTTCCGGCGGTCCGGGATGCAAGCCGTCGCCATTCCGGAGCGCCATCCGGCGTGCGGCCGAAGGAGACCCCGTTTTCCTGGCCGCCCGTGCGGACGACATCCAGGACGCGGCGGCCGTCGGCACTGATGAGGTAAACGGTCTCGCCGGCGGAGCTCAGGCGGAACCCAAGCTGCGTCTCGTCCAAGACGAGGAATCCGCGCGGCGGAAGGACCGTTCCAGCAGGGAACCGGAAGCGGTTGGTGCTGAAGTCGTCGGTCAGGACACAGCCTGCGAGGTTGACCTCGACGCGGTTGCTATTGTGGAGCTCGATGAAGTCGAGGAGGGGAAGATCGGTATGGGCGAGCAGTTCGTTGAGTACGACGCCATCGGCGGGATCGGCCACGATGGGATCGATGTTTCCGGGGTTGCCGCCGCGGAACGCGCTGGCGCCATAGGCGCGCGGGTCATTCTCGCCATAGCTGGGGTTGATGAGGACCAGCGAATGCCCGGTCCCAGCCGCAGCCACGGGCCACGGGGCGTTGTTGTCGAACTCCACCAGCAGCTTCTGTGCACCCAGTTCGTCGCGCAGCTCCACGACATCGCCGTTGTTGCTGAGCGTCCCCGTGAAGGGCCCGAGGACCTGGCCCGATGCACCCGCAGCGCGCAATGCGGTGGGGTCCGCAGCCACCACGACAAACTCCCCGGCTCCGAGCCGGAACCCCGCCGGGAACTGGAACGTCGCCCCGCCACGGATCGTCCATCCGGAGAGGTCTTCGAAGATATCGCCAGCGTTGAACAACTCGATGAACTCGGAGGCCGAACCCGCACCTGCGGTGGCGGTGTCATAATGGATTTCGCTGACGACGATGCGGGTCCGTCGGCTGGTCACACCCAGGCCTTCGCGGGTCGGGGTATGGGTCCCGACAGTGGTGCTGGTCGTGGGTCCGTATTCGCGGAAGCGTGCGGTGGCCGTGCGGGATGCATCCCGGCCCGCCACTCCCAGACCCACGGACAATTGCGCCGGCAACGACGCAGTCATGGTCCCGAGCTGCGTCCAACGCACCCCATCCAGCGATCCGAATCCGGCGAGCTCGTTGCCCACCCGGCGCAGACGCAGCCACGTGTGCGGGTGATTGATCGGGAACCCGCCACGGATGGATCCGTAGGTTGCTTCGCCCCCGGCGGTGTTACGGGATTCAAACAGGACGCCCGGCCGCGAGGACGAGGCAAAGGTTCCCGCAAAGATCCCGTTGGCCGTCCGTCCCACCCGCGCCATCAGGCCGGCGACGGCGTACGGATCGGTGAGGGCGAAGTCAGCGACACGGACCCGGAGGTCGAAATTGCCGTTGAGTGTCTGCCAGGCAAAGGCGGCGGTGTCGGAGGTTCCATTGATGTCCCCGCCGGTGGCGGACACGTCGAATTCTCCGGGCCCACCGCGCAGGACCGAGCCGGCAACGCCATCGGAGCCCAGGCTCGCCGGGGCAAGTTCGGAGGCGACAAACGATGCCGTGGATCCCGGGGTCACCGGATTGGCGGCGGCGGCGCGGTCGGTGACGCCCGTGACCCGCACGGTGTAACGGGTGCCCGAGACCAGGACGGGGACGGTGAGGCGCAGTCGGTTGGGAACGTCGCCGGTGGTGGCGCTGGAGACGTCGAGCGCAGGCGTGATCTGGAAGGCGGTGGTCAGGGAGCCCGTCGGCAGGTTGACGGCTTCGCTGAACTCGAGGGTGATCGTGTTGGGGCTGTCGTTGAACGCCCGCACAAAGCGGGGCGCGACCGTGTCCGCAGTCACGGTAAGGATGGCTTCCGAGGACAGCGCGGTGCCCAGGGCGTTGGTCAGGAACGCACGAAACCGGGCACCATGGTCCGCCAGCGTAACGGGGCCGATCCCCAGCGATTTCCCCGTCTGTCCGGGTATGTTGACACCGTTGCGCCGCCATTGGATCTGGGTCAGGCCAACGTTGTCGTAGTCCACGAAAAAGGTGGCGAAGCCGCCCTCGACGACGTTGGTGGACACGGGCTGCCGGGAAACCCGCGGCGGTTGCGGAACAAGGCCCCAGGCGGTGAAATGTTCAAGCGGGATGGGGGCTTCGTCGCGTCCGTCGGGACGCAGCCATCGGACCGCGAGGTTGTCCCCGCCGCCCCCTTCCTTCTGCAGGGCTTCAATGTAGTAGACTTGGCCGGAAACGAGGGGGATCAGCTCGCTGCGCTGCTCCTCGAAGGCCTCCCAGTTGCGCGAACTGGTCCAGGAAGTGACACCAGCAATCTGGCGGCGGTTGGCGGGCCGGTCGTCCGTGCTCAGGAAGAGGGCAGAAGCGTCATCACTGGCAATCCAGAAGCGGTAATTGCCGGTGACCGGGGCCACGAAGGTCGCCCGGATGCGTTGGCCGTAATTCTCGTCGAAGTCGACCGGCGTCTCGAACAGGTCGGTGATCAGTCCGCTGAAGGAAGGGCTGTTTGGAAACGCCGGATTGTTGGTGAGATCGGAGAGCGAACTGCCGCCGATGCCGGTGTAAACCTCGCGGAGGATGCTCCCCGCGCGGGCTGCGGGCAGCCAAAGGGTCAAAAACAAGGTGACAAGCGCGACAGGCCACCCCAGACGTGGGAAATACTTGGACATGCGGAATGTCCAGAATGTAGCAGGATTCGTGCACTTTGGCGAACCCGCGTCAGGAATGGGGCGGGAAGTTTAAGGTGCCGTCACCAACGCAGGTCCGGGGACTGGAGCCACGCTTGGCGAATCCGCCGGATCCGGTCACCCGTCCGTCACCCCCCTCCGATGTAGGCCACGTGCCCCCACGCGGCGGCTTGGGATGCGCCGGGTGAGGGCACCCGGCCTTCACTCCCCCTCACTTCGACGCCGACTTCAGATACGCGAGCACGTGTTCGGCCTGGTCCGAGGTCGACCCCTTTGGATCCACCCAAACGCACTTCCCATCCTTGAACAGGAAGGCCGACCGGCTCGCCATCCCGATCGCATTCTTCACCCCGAAGGCCTCGACGACCTTCTTCTCCTGATCCGCCAACAACGGGAAGGGGAACTTCTGCTCTTCCTTGAACTTCTTCTGGCTGGTCTCCCCATCGGTGCTCACCCCAAGCACCTGAACCCCCGCCTTCTGCAAGTCCGCCCAACTGTCACGCAGGGAACATCCCTGCTTGGTGCAACCCGGCGTGCTGGCCTTCGGATAGAAATAAACCAGCAGGTATCCCTTGGATCCCACCTTCGCCAGATCAACGGCCTGGCCATCCTGATCCTTGCAGGTGATCGCGGGGACGGACGCCCCGACCGCCAACTTGTCGGCCGCGCCGGCGAGGAATGGAAAGAGGCTCAATAACAACGATGCCATCAGTGCTTTCATCGCCCCAGAGTGCTCCCACCGCAAGAATCAGCAACCCCACACTCGGCACGCCCACAAACTTACTGCTCCACCGGCAACACCTCGATCTCCAGCCACGCCCCCACGGCGTTGGCCTCCGTCACCACCTGCGGAATGCCGTTCACCAGATCCAAGGAGGGCCGGTGAACATGACCGGCAAACACCCCCAACAGGTTCGCCGCTCCGAACACCTCCCGGTGAAACGCACGCGTC
>JBIKWS010000031.1:0-13105 GCA_044356195.1 Cyanophyceae cyanobacterium | reverse complement strand
TCCCGATTCATCTCCTGCAGGAGCGCCAGCGAAGCCGCATCCGCCGTTTTTCGCGCGAAACCATGCTTCCCATCCGGAAACAGATCGGGAATGGGATGGGGTGAACCCGCATGGATGATCGTGCCTTGATGGCGTGAAGGCAGGAAGGCCGCGCTGAAGTTTCCCTTCTGGTTGTAGGGCAGGCCCCGAACGTCCGGGAGCACCACAAAGGTCGGGAGGTTCTCCGTCAGGCTGCCCAATCCGTACGAAATCCACGATCCCATGCAGGGAAACCCGGGAATCAGGAACCCGGTGTTCATCATGTAGCTTCCCGGTCCGTGGACGCTGGTCTTGGTCGCCATGGCCATGAGGAAAGCCATTTCGTCCACCCACTTCGCCTGATGCGGGAACAGGCTGCTCACCCATCGTCCGCATTCCCCATGCTGCCGGAACTCGAACGGGCTCTTCATCACCGCGCCGCATTCCCCCGTCTGCCCCTCCGGCTTTTCCTTCGGGCCGATCTTCTGCCCGTGCAACCGGGCGAGCTCCGGCTTGTAGTCGAACGTGTCCATCTGGCTGACCCCGCCATTCATGAACAGCTGGATGATGCGCTTCGCCTTCGGCCGATGGTGCGGTCCGCCGGCAGGCTCAGGCCGCTCCGAATGCGTGGAGCCCGGAACGTCACGAGCCAACAAATGCGACAGCGCAACGCCCGCCATGCCGCCGCCCGTCTGCCAGAGAAACCGTCGCCGGGATGAAAGGGAGGGGTTCATGGGGCGTTCAATCGATGAAGAGGAATTCGTTGCTGTTGAAGAGCACGCGGCACACGGCCGCCAGACCATGTTCGTCAGCGAGGGCATGGAAGCGCGCCAACTCCGAGGCGCTGGGGGCGCGTTGGTAGGCTGTCGCGAAGGCCACGCGGATCTGTTGTTCACGCGTTCCGCCCAATCTTTCCAGACGCAGGGCGAACTGCTCGCTCGAATGAAGCACGAACCCGTTGTTGAAGAGCGCGAGCGCCTGGAGCGGGGAAACCGAGGTGCTCCGCACCGGTGCCAACAAGCCCAGGTCCGGAAAATCCAACGCATCCAGAAACGGATCCGCAATCGCCCGCCACACCAGTCGATAGATGCTGCGACGCGACGCGCCGGGGGCATTGCGGTCGACCTCGTCGTAGTTCAGCACCGGTGTCGTCTGGGGCCCCGGCTTCGACGTGAACAAGGCCACCGAAGGCCCACCCATGGTGAGATCCAGGCGTCCGCTCACGGCGAGCACGCTGTCCCGGTAGGTGTCCGCATCCATTCGCGGCCGGTTCATGCGCCACAGCAGCCGGTTGTCCGGATCCAGGGCGGAGGCTGCCGGGTCGTTGGCCGAGCCCTGTCGATAGGCGGCACTGGTGACCAGCAGCCGGTGCAACGCCTTGAGCGAACCCCGCGCATCGTCCCGGAGCCACACCGCCAGCCAGTCCAGCAACTCCGGATGGGAGGGAACGCCACCCATGCGGCCAAAGTCACTCGGCGTATCCGAGATCCCCGTTCCAAAATGGTGATGCCAGACGCGGTTCACGACACTCCGCCACGTCAGCGGATTTGCCGGATCCGCCAACCAGTCCGCCAAGGCCACCCGCCGCGCGGATTCATCCTTCGGGTTAGCCAGATCGAATCGGGCCTTCAATCCGCCCAATGCCGAAAGCGCACCCGGCAACACTTCCGCACCCGGCCGGCTGAGTTCACCCCGTTGGAGCAGCCGGATCGTGCGGGGTTCCGACAGCGCCACCACCCCGCGTTCATTCACCGCTGCCTTTCCGGCGGCCCACACCACCGACGGCGCGGGCAGTTTCGCGAGGGCTTCGGCGGTCGACTGCCGCAGGAAATGGGCAGCAATGCGTACCCGCTCATCCGGCGTCCGCTCCGCCGAAGGCTTCGTGAGCAACCGTTCCAGATCCTCCGGGAGAACCGGGGGAAACGGTCCGGCCGAGGACGCCGCCGAAATCCGGAATCGCCCGAGGAGATGTCCCCCGCCCTGCAATTGCCGCAGGGAGACCGTAAGCCGGGTGCCTGCCGGCAGCGTGAGGGGTGTCGCCAATTCAAACACCGCCGCATGGGGCAGACCCTCCCGCGGATCGATGGCCCACGATGTCTTCGGGTCCCCGTCGATGGACTTCGCGATGTCGTACCCGCCCGGTTGGTCGTAGTCCGCGCTCGCCTTCCGAAGCGCGACCTTCTCGGCCGTCCCCCCGCCCTGCCGGAAGACGCGCACTTCGAACTCGGAGAGGTGGACATTTCCATTCGGCGCACGCCCCGGTCCCTTCCGCGGCAACGAATCATGCGTCAGCAGATCGATCCGGAACCCCGTGATGGTCCTCAACCCCGCCTCGGCCGTGAGCGTGTAGGTGTCCTTGTCTGCGACCGGTCCGCTGGCCAGCAAGGTCCCGTCGGGCAGCTGTTCCAACGCCGCGCCCTCATTCGACACAAAGCTCTCGGGAACGACCGGCACCCAGGCCACCGCCGATCCATGCGCCTTCTCCGCCGCCGCAATCACCCCTTCATGCACCGAGGCCAGCAGGACGCCCGGGTCCATCCGTTCGACCGCCAGGCGCAAATGTTCCAACCGCCGACGTTCCCGTTGCACGGCCGGGTCCTCGTCATAGGTGATGTCCCCCTTCCCGATTCCGGCAAAGACCGCCTGCAACGCGAAATAGTCCTCCTGCGGCACCGGATCGAACTTGTGGGCGTGACACCGCGCGCAGTTGGCGGTGGTGCTGGCAAAGGAGGCCATCGTCTGCGTCACGAGGTCGTCCCGATCGAGATACTCGAACTGGGTCGGTGCCGTGGCCGCGGCGCTGCTGTCGTAGTTTCCCGCCCCCAGATATCCGAGCGCCGCCGTGAGGTGCGGTTCCTCCGGGAACAAGACATCCGCCGCGAGTTGTTCGCGGATGAACCGATCCCACGGCGTGTCGCGATTGAAGCTCGCGATGACGTAGTCCCGGTAGCGCCACGCGTTCGGACGGAGGTCGTCGTGTTCGAATCCGTGGGTATCCGCAAAATGGATGGCGTCCAGCCAATGCCGCGCCCACCGCTCGCCATGTCGCGGCGAGGCCAGCAACCCGTCCACCAGCTTCTCGTAGGCCAGCGGATCCGTGCTGTTCACAAACGCCTCGACCACCTCCGGCGTGGGAGGCAATCCATGGAGATCGAAGTGCACCCGCCGGATCAACGTGCGTCGATCCGCGGGCGGCGAGGGGCTCAACCCTTTCTCCGAAAGCTTCGCCTGCAGGAACGCATCCACGGGATGCGCCGCGCCGCGCGGAACCTCCGGTCGCACCAGCGGTTTCAACGACCACCACTCGTGAAAGCGATCAGCGGCCGCGGCAGGCAGCGCCAGGTTCAGCAGCAGGATGGCCAACAATCGCCTCATTCCCGAGTCTCCGTGAGATCTCCGTTCCACCGCATTCCTTGAGGACGGAAGAAGCCCCCGGACCGCGCAACCGGCGCAGCGGAAAGGAAAACAATGGATGCTGCCCGCCACCCTGTTCCCGACGTTCCGACTGTCAACGCGAATCCCGGACCGCGCAGGGAACTGGGCGCATCTTGACACTGCCCCCGTTTAAGAATGGGAACGGGGTGGCGATGTCCTCATCGCCATTGGGAATGGCTTTGGAACGGCGACAAGGACGTCGCCACCCCGTTGCGTGGGGGGGCTGGGAACTGGCCTCTGGGAACTGGAAACTCTCCTTTTAGCGGCGGATCTTCCATCCCGCCGGGTGAGGTCACCCGGCCTTCAAACACGGCTTGTGACTTGAAACTCCAAACTTCAAACTCCCTACCACCATGGACCAGAAGGAACTGGAATTCAGCGCTACCGGCCCCGATGGACTCCAGGCCTGGTACGACCGACGCGAGGCCGATCAGCGTCAGTTGTCCCGCGATCTCGGACTGCCCATCGGACGCGAGGTCGAACTCGAGCTCTCCAGCGGCGAGATCCTCAAGGGTAAGCTCCAGCTCGCCGAGAACCTCCTCTGGATCGACCCAGGCCGTCGGCTCGACCAGTTGCTCGTGATTGGCCGCTGCACGTTCAAGGTTCGCGAAGTCGCCCGCTGCGTCCGTCTCGACGCCTGAGCCATGCACGCTTCGAACACACCCGCGTCCCCGCCCGTGGCACAGCCCCAGGACTGCACCCGCTGTGGTGCGGAAGGTGCCTCTCCTGTCGGCGACGAACACCTCTGCCCGGAATGCTTCCAACTCGCCGGGGCCTGTTGCGCCGGATGCGACGATCCCGACGCCTGCGCCAAACCCGGAACGTTCTCCTGAGCTCCCAACAGCCTCACTCCTTCCGCGGCTTTGTCCCCGCCGCACCGCCGGTGCCGCTTTCCTCACGCGCCCTCGGGTGATGCCGGTCGTGAACCTCGCGCAATCGGGCGCCCGCGACGTGCGTGTACACCTCGGTCGTCGAGATGCTCGTGTGACCCAACAACTCCTGGATGACGCGCAGGTCCGCCCCGTTCTCCATCAGATGCGTGGCGAAGCTGTGACGCAGCATGTGCGGCGTCACGTTCCGTGTGATTCCCGAGCGCGCGACGCATTGCTTGATCCGCAGCCACAACGACACGTGGGCGAAACCCGTGCCGCGTCGTGTCAGGAAGACAAAGGAGGGGCTCTTTGGAGTGATCAACGCCGGGCGTCCCGAAGCGAGGTATCGGTGCAACGCCGTCTGCGCCAGCTTGCCCACCGGAACGACCCGCTCCTTGTCGCCTTTTCCGATCACCGAGATGAAGCCGGATTCCAGGTGCAATTGTTCGAGCCGAAGCCCGCGCAACTCCGCCAACCGCAGCCCGCTCGCGTAGGCCAACTCCAGCACCGCATGGTCGCACAACGCCGCCGGCGTGGCCTCCACGGGCGGCAGCAGCAACCGCTCGACCTCCTCCCGCGTCAGCGATTTCGGCAACTGCTTCCAACGCTTCGGCAGGCTCAGGTTCTCGGTGGGGTCCACCTTCACGAACCCTTCCTCCGAGCAAAACCGGAAGAACGCGCGCAACGCCGACACCTGCAGGTACAGGCTCGCCGAACTCAACGTCCGCCGCGGTGCCCCGGGCTTCGCCTTTCCAAGACCGGGTCCGGTCACGGCGCGGTTCCGCTCCGCCTCCAGGAAACCCATGAGGTGCCCGAACGTGACATCGCGCACGCCGCCGATCCCCTGCGTTTCCGCCCAGTCCGAAAACCGCCCGAGCATCGCCGCGTACGTCCGCTGGGTATGGGCGGCCTGCCCGCGCTCGTGTCGGACATGCACCAGGAATTCCTCCACGAGATGCGTCATCACGGGTCGAGTTTCAGTTCAACCGATGGATCGTTCCATGGAGCGAACGCTCCACCACGCTGCCATCCGCGCCGCGGACCTTCACCAGCACTTCATAGCACGGCGTCGCCCCCAACTCCGGAATCTCCAGCTGAACCGTGCATCCATCCGGAGCGAGGGTCGCCGAAGCGACCTTCCACGAGCGCTCGTTGAGGTGCTGCGACCCGTAATTGGCGCTCCGCTTCAACGACCAAGCCTTCACCGCGAACGCGCCCGCATCCACGGACCCACGATCCAACGCTTCGCTGAACTTCAGGCTCAGCTGCCCTTTCACCGCCCGCACCTCGACCGGTACCCAGACCGGTTGCTCCAGTCGGCGGATCCGATGGAACCCGCCCGGTGCCGTGGCATTTCCCGCCCACGCGAACATCCCGCACGCGTACAACGCCCCATCCGCTCCAAATCGCCCGCGCATGATCCCCGTCGCGAAGGCCGGCATCGGCAACTCACAGACGCCCCCCTGCCAGACACCGTCCACCGATTCGTTCGGAACGACGAAGATCCGGCCGGTGCCATAGCTCAGGTTCAGCAGCGACCCACCGAGGGATCCCCACGCGCCGCGCGGCACGCGCACCACCTCCGCAGGACTCCGATCCTTGGCGTTGGTGATCCACACCAGCGGCGGTTCCATGGCCGCGTCCGAGGTGTCCGTCACATCCGTGTATCCAAACATGTTTCCGTAAAACCCACCCACCCGCACGCGGTTGATCCGGTTCTTCGGCGTCCAGAACCCTTCCTGGTCCGTGACCCAGAAAGTCCCGTCTGCGTCCAACCCCACGCCGTTGGCCGCGCGGAAGCCCGTCGCCAGGATCTCCGTCCGCGAACCATCGGCCGTCACCTTCAACAGCGTGCCGTGATGCGGCACCACCGCCTTCAACGCATGGCGACCCGACTTCGCATAATAGAAGTTCCCGGCGGGATCGGTCTCCAGACCCATCGCGAACTCATGGAAGTGCTCCGTGACCTGATGGTCGTTGTTGAAGCACTCGATGAAGTCCACCTCGCCGTCCCCGTTCAGGTCCTTCAACCGCGCCAATTGATCCCGACAGGTCACGAACAGGTCGTTCCCGCGGAACTTCACCCCGAGCGGTTGGAACAATCCGGAAGCCATCCGCCGCCACCGCAGCGGCGCTGGCGCCGGTTCACGGATTCCGTCCACGCGCCACACGTCGCCATTCCACGTCGCCACGACGGCCCCGCGCCCATCCGGGGTGAAATCAAAACCACCCGGACGCATCCAACTGCCCCACGGGTTCGCCACCGGCAGCGGAAAGTCATCCGCGACGAACCCACCCGTGGTCTTGCCGGCCACCGAAGTGGTCACGACCTCTTCCGTCCAGCGCCGGGGACCACCCGAAACGAGCGGTGCCAGATCCATCGATTCCGTCACGTTGGCAGCGAGCGCCGTCAACGTCGCCCCATCGGCCCGCGAGATCAGCAGGCGGGCCTTCGTCCCGGGCAACAGCTCGGCCACCCAGAAACCCGATTCTTGACGCAGGCTTCCAGCCCCGACCAACGTCGCGCGCACCGAGTCGGGAGCCACCCGCAACCGCAAGGCCCCGGTTCCTTCCCCGATGTTCAACGTCCGGATGAAGACGGGCGTCGTGCCATAGGCCATCCAACCCGGCGACTCCAGCACGCGGACCCCATGGACCTCGCTGGCCAACACCACCCGCGCGCCGTGCACGTACATCCCGAGATGCCGCGCCCACGACCGCGGCAGCGGTCCATACGGCAAGCCGTCCCGCCCCAGCGGACGCGGATCCGTCCACGAGCCCTCGGGTGACGCCCAACCAGGCCCCACCGGCAGGAGGAAGTGCGAATCGCCGGTGAGCCGCGTGTGCGTCTGGTGGCTGCCATCGAAGGCAATGCCCCGCCAATCCACAAAGGAACCCGTGGTGGCCGAAGCCACCCGCAAGGTATCGTGATCGTACGTCAGCCACGCGCTGCCCGCCCCAACACCACCTGGACCTTCGTCCAACCGCACAGCAATCCCCTTCTGCGCAATGTTTCCCTTCGCCACTTCGAACGTCCACGAAAGCGCCGGTCCGAAATCCATCCGCAAATACTCCGGCACCGCCTTGTTTTCGGACTCCTTCAACGACCGCGCACGCCCCTTCGGCAACGAGTCCACGTAAGAGGGCGTCAGCGCCACGAACTGCGACGGGTTCGTCGTCCGGAGGAACGTCTCCCGGATATACTGGATGACCGCGTACTTCTGGGCGGTTGTGTACTGCCCCTGCGGAACCATCTGCCCGTAACCGCGCGTCAGCGTGACGTACATCGAGTAGGGATCCGCTCCGTTCTTGAAGGCACCCTCGCCGAACCGCAGTGCCGTCGGCAGCGATCCTGGCTGGTCCTTTGTTCCGTGGCAGACCATGCACAGCGTGGTGTAGATCCGGCGACCTTCCGCCAGGCTGCGTTCGTTCCAGCCGCGCACGAGTTCCGAGTGATCCGCCGACTCCAGTGATTGGACCCACACTTCCTCCACGGTTGCACCCGCCGCAGCTTCCACCACCGGCCGGGGCGCATTGGTCACCGCCAGGGCCGCCACCACTTCCGGTCCGCGCGCCAGGACACCCCCCGACCACACCCGCAGCACCGGGGCCCCCTCCTTCGGGTGTTCCACGGCCACGTCATGCCCCCCGCCCCCGACCAGAGGGATCCGGAAACCGTCCGCCAAACGAACGGTGCCACCGCCGATCCCTCCCAATTCAACGTGCAGCCGGAAATCGCGGGGAAGCGCCGCCGCATCCAACGGAAGGCCATCCCGCGGCATCGCCGCCGCCGCAACCTCGACCAGCAACACCATCCACAGGAGTCTCAGGGGCAATCGCATCCGGCCCCCACCCTGACACCGCCCCCAACCGGCCGCCATCCCTCACCGCACCGAACCCATTTTCAAGGTGCGCCGCGTCGGGACCCGTTCGGGATCGGCACCGATTCCGAAGAAACCCCTTCGGCCTGTCCCCCCTATCCCGGAGGGATTCCAGCAGATAGGGTCGCGAAGCGCACCCCGGGTTCAGGCGAGAAACGCGAACAACCCCGGAGGGGTTGAAGCATCCGCAAGCTCCGCACCAAGGGAGGGTTCGAACGTTGATGTTTCTCCACGAAGGACACCAACCACACGAAACCGACCCACCAACCCCGTGCGCAACCCTGTATCCAGCCCGGAACCCAATCCATGGCCCCAGGCCCGGAGGGCCGCCAGAGGATAGCCCAGCGCGTGAGCGCTGGGTTCCGTCCCCCCATGCACAGCCAGCCCCGGGAGGGGCGACAGAACCCCTTCCCCCACCAACGCCATCATCCGATCGCCTCTCCATCGCACCGGAAGACGAAGCGGATAAGCCGCAAAGTCCCAAAGCGGACGAGAACCCCGCCCAGTCGACCCTCGCCGCACGCGTCGGTATCGGGATCGGCATCGGTATCGAAAAACTCAGAAGGAAGAACCGTGTCCGATCCCGATGCACCTCGGCAGAAGCTGTAGGCCGGGTGCCCTCACCCGGCGCATGCATTGAAGACTGCAGACGAGCTGCAAACCGCCAGTTCATTGCTGCAAAACACCCTTTCCGCAGAGGGTCGGTTCTTCGCGTGAGGTTTCAGCGCATGGGAGCCTGCCGCGTCTTTCGCCCCGCTGGGGCTGGTGATCCTTCTGGACACGGGGCCCACGGCTCGCGCCGTGGGCTATCGTCTTTCGGCCCTCCGGGCCTGAAACGGCCAGGCACGAGGTTCGGAGCACCTGTTGAACCTCGTCGTGAGGCCTCACGTCATGCGGCTCTTCGTCCGAGCTATCCGGGCCTCCGCAGGAACCATGCTGTTGGATGACGGGGAGGGACTCGCGCAGAGACGCAGGAGCGCAGAGGCGAGCGACTTTTCAATCACCAGCAGCGAGTCACCCAGCGGTGAGCGCATTCGAGGGTGCCCAAAATCCTATTTGCCCCTTCTTCTCAGCGTCTCTGCGCCTCTGCGCGAAATGTCTGCCTCAGGGGTACGACTACGAAACGGCGACGAGGACGTCGCCACCCCGTTCCGTGAGGAGGCAGTGTCCAGGTGAACCCCATTCCCCATCCCAGGGATCGGCCCGTTGTCACCTTGATGGATTGGGCGGAGCCCATTTACTCGCTGACGCTGACGCAATCAAAGACGGCCGTCGCAGAAACAAAACCATTGCCCGAGCACGTGAACATCCCGATCCGACCCGTCGCGTCGAACGTGGCGGAATGGAACATCCGTGGCTCACCCCACTGCGTCCCATCGGCCGACGTAAACACCTCAATGACCTTGCCCCGTTGGACGAGCTTGAGATGGAGCGGCAGGGTCGCCTTGCCGAGGACTTTGCTCTGATTGTCATCCTGATCGCCCGTCTTGTCGCGCCACCGGCAGACGATCGAGCCCGTTGATTCGATCTGGACGAGAAAGTACCGCCCACAGCTCTCTGTCAGGGACTCCCGGATCATCAATCCCGAGGCCGTGGGTGGCCGGCTGTCGTGCGGGTACGCGTTCGGCCCACCGACGTTCGACGGAAGGTTTGCCAGACGAACGGCTACCCCAACATCTCCCTTCACCGCCCGGCTGGCGAACGCACCTTGATCGCGAACCCTCTCCCACCACGAGGTCATCGCATGACCGCATCCCGTCAGATGGAAGGTTCCGTCACTCACGCGGATCGAACCCGGGATCGCCGGCCCGCCGAGTTCGTCGTAGCGCCACCCGACCGGGAGCGTCGTGGGATTCACCGTGACGGCGCACACCTGTCTTTGACCGTCGGTCGTTGCCGTCACGACACACTTGCCCGGCCTCTTGCCGACGACCACGGCGGTCTGCTCGCCGACCCGCCGGACCACGGCCACAGCGGAATCACTGCTCTCCCAGACGACCTCGCGCTCGGCGGAATCCAATGGGGCAAGCGTCGCATTCAGCGTCGCCCGGCCGTCCGCTGGAAGTGTGAGCTCGGTCTCGTCGAGTGTCAGCGATTGGACACGGGTGCCCGGCCGGCAATCGACCGTCTCGTTGAGTTCCACCGTCGAGATTTCAACACCCGCCTTCTCGTCCCCTGCGACCAGATTGAGGCGATACGCGTTCCACTTGGCGGGCGTGGCGAGGTCGAAGGTGCGACGCGTGGCCAATTCGGTGAAACCGGGATCATTCCGCAGGTCGAGCCGCGTCCAGGTCCTGCCGTCGTCGTTGGAGCCGCAAAGTTCAATCGTACGCGGTTGTCGTTCCTTCCTCGGGCACTCAACGACATAAGACGTGACGACTCGCTTCCGGCCATCGGCGTATTGGCACTGGATCCAGGTCGACTCAGCCCGGTCAATCCACGCCGTACGCCCCTTCTCTTCACGGTCGAACGCATTCATGGGCGGACTGCCGGCGTCGGCATGTCCGCGACTGGTGATGCGGCACGCGCCCGCCGGACCAAAGTACGCGGTGTTGACCAGCAGACTCCGCGGTCGGCCCTTGCCCGTTACCATCAGGTCTTCGAGCGCCGCTTCGACCTCCCGCTTGGGTCGCTTTCGATCCAGCACCAGATAGCTGTGCCTCGTCCCTGGACCGGGCGTCCACGTGTTGATGCCCGTCTTCGGATCGACGCTGTTTGTCCCACCCTGGACCACCCGATACCACGGCGCCGCCCCGCGCACCGCGACGAGGCAGGACACCGGATCCCAGCTCAATCGGTCGCCCGCATAGCCCACACCGGGGTAGGCGGTGTAGGCCACGGTCAGCGGGTTGTGCTCCGGCATCTCATGGGTGACCCGACGGCCGGAACTCGTCGAGCCGCCCTCGCCATTGAACAGGATTTCGGTCGGCCACTCGGAGCAGATCAGGGACGCCGATGCGGGGTCCATTTTGAAGTTCCATTCAGCGTCCTTCGCGCTGGCGAACGGCGGGTAATGGCCACCCATGACGTCGAGCCGCCGCACCTTCCTGGCGACCAGGTCCCTCCCGTCCAGCGGGCTGTCCTTGTCGGCACTCGATCGAAGCAGGTTCGCCAGGTTGCGAAGCGGGCCGACCGCCAACACAACCACGCTGTGATCGGGCTCCTTGGCCAAGAGCTGGCGATAGAGCGTGACCGCGTCCGGATACTCCCTGCTCTCGGCGAACGCATGCGGGAACCGGCGGACGACCTCTGCTGAGAAACCGGGATTCGGCAGCAGTCCGTCGTCCTTGAGCGTCCCCACCGCAATCTCCGGGCGACCGAACCAACGGTTGATGGAATCCAGGCACGGCCCGATCGCCTTCGACGAGGTGCATCCCATCGTGGCGAGCAGTCTGGCCTCGCCACGCTCCACGGCCCCATGAAGCAGGAACAACGCGCCGATGTCGTCGCAATCCCCTCCGGCATCCGTGTCGAGGATGACCGTCAGCGGCGGCTCGCCCGCCTGGCACGAAAAGGTCAGCAGGCTCGAGGCGAGCACGACGCCCGCAAGCGGCCGAGTCAGGTTCCGCAGCATCCGTATGACAATCCAATACACCACCGAGCCACAGATTCGCCCAGGGCCTCACCCTGTGGCAACCCTCCGGGCGTCGGGTCGAGACGCCCGGGTGCCTCTGGACACTGCCCCCTTTTGGAAAGGATTCGGGGCGGCGATGTCCTCATCGCCTTGGGAATGGCTTTGCAACGGCGACGAGGACGTCGCCACCCCGTTGCATGCGGGCGCAGTGTCAAGATGCGCCCGATATACCCCTTGCCCCCCTTGCCCCCTGGCACCATCGTTCCATCAACGCCAACGGCGTTGCGTCCTCTAGCCCCAGCCGAGGAACGAGGCCTACTCTGGGACCACGTCCACCCTGAACACCCAACCGCAACGCGGCTGTGGCCGTTGCCCCATCCCCCGAGATCCTCGCCTTACTCTTTGAGGCTTTCGACCTCCTGACGAAGGAACTTCACGGCCAATGACATGAAATCGCCGGGAGAGGTAGCTAGCTCCAACTCAGCACGGCGCAGCGATTCCTTGCGGGATATGACTTGAAGCTCATGACTGGATGATTGCCTCGCACTGCAACCTGCAAGAAATGCAAGTAGGGTGCAGAACAAGGAACCAAGCCTGCGACAGCTACAAGGCTTCATGAAACCCGTATGGATTTTGGGACCGAGATTTACAAGGGGCAACGGTGTCAGGCCCGTATTATTTACATTTGTCCTGCATCCGAGCCACGAACTCCTTCAGTTCCCATCGTTCCCCGGCCAGTCGCCAGAACCGCCTCACCCCCTACGCGAGGGAGCCGTACTTTACCCCGGGCCGCAGCCACCAACACCCTCCGAGCCTTCTTCGGATCCTTGGCCGGTTTCAGGATCAACCCTTCCGCGTCAATGGGGTGAAGTGGTGATTGCCCGAGGAAATCGTGCCCCACGCGACACACGGCGGGTGAAGAGGGGTTTCCCTCGGCGTTCTCGGGATGACGGAGAAGGACGGGCGCAGAGACGCAGGGGCGCGGAGGAAATGGGCTTTTCAATCAGCAGCAGCGAGTCACCCAACGGTGCGCGCGTTCAGGGGGGCCTAAACTCCCACTTGTCCCTTCTTCTCAGCGTCTCTGCGCCTCTGCGCGAGATTTCTGCTGCAGGGGTACGGCTTCGGAACGGCGACGAGGACGTCGCCTCCCCGTTGCATGCGGGGGCATGCGTGAAGGGGCACCCCGTTCCCCGTCGCCGGGGATCGGCCGGTTTTCACCTTGATGGTTCGGGCGGGGATCCGTGAGGTTGTCGCCTTGCGAACTGGATCCCGCCATGAGTCCTGACCTGCGCCCTGCCGATGTCACCGCGGCCGACGCCCCGCCC
>JBIKWS010000791.1:0-2597 GCA_044356195.1 Cyanophyceae cyanobacterium | reverse complement strand
ACGGATCCACCGAAAGCCTCGGCATTGGCATCGCCCGCAACGGCAATGTCATCGTCGGTTGGGAAGACGATGGTGCCGACCTGAACGACCTGCAGGCCACCTGGACCCTCCTCGACGGCACCAGCCAACCCCTGACGCCGCTGACGGACATTTCCTCGATCGATCCCGCCTTCGCCGGGCTCACCGTCAATTCCCGCTTCCTCTCCTATTTCCGCGCCGACAAGAGCCCCACCCCCGCCCGCACCAGCTGGGGGCCCAAGATCAAGGCCAACCCGTTCGGGGATGGCATCGGCATGGGAGCCACTTCCTTCGAACTCGCCAAGGAAGTCGCCGCCTTCGCCGCGATCGAAAACAACGCTGCCGGTGATAACGCCGGCGATTACCCCACCGTCCAGCTCCTCGACAACATCGGTGCCCCCCTCGGTATCGTCTCCGGCCTGACCGACGCCGAGGCCGAGCCAGCCGGTAACGTCCGCATCGGCGACTGGGGTTACCTCTCCACCGGAAACATCGTGGTAGTCGGCGAAAGCCGGCAGAACGCGGACCTCGTGGACGTCTACGGCGGTGCCGCCGCTGCCCAGCACGTCGTCGCCCGCATCGTCAAACCCAACGGTGACGAGGTGAAGGCCACCCAACTCGTCAGCGCCGAAAAGACCCAGGCCAACATGTGGCACGGATTCGGAGCCACGAAGAACGGCTTCGGCATCCGATTCGCCGGGGCCGACGGACGCGCGAAGCTCCGTCTCTTCGACAACGCCGGACTTCCCACCGTCGCCACCAACATCGACCTCGGCACCCTCGTCGGAAACCCGGTGGCCGCCACCGGCGGCCGCGGCGATGGCATCGGCTTTGCCGGCAACGGCAATGACGCCTACGCCGTCCTCGGCATGGGCAACAATGCCGAAGGCGTTCCCACCGTGCTGGTCACCGTGATCAACACCAATGGCACCGTCCGCTGGAGCCGCTCCGTGGCCGACGATCTCACCATCGGCGGCGGCGGTCGCGGCGATGTCGCCATCGACGCCCTCGGCCGCGTCGCGGTGGCCTTCGACGATGTTGTCGCCACGGGCGGATTTGCCCGCGGCGTCGTCGCCCGCGTGTTCGACAACAAGGGCACCCCGCTCGGAAGCACCTTCTACGTCAGCGAACGCGAGATGCCGAGCGACTCCCTCCTCGAATCCCGCCACCCGCGCATCGCCTTCCGCAACGACACCGTGGCCGTCGTCTGGCAGAGCAAGAACGCCGATGTCCCCGACGTCCGCACCGTCGCCGTCCGCCAATTCGTTGTTCCCGTCAAGCCCGGCAGCATCGAGGCCGCCGGCCTGACCCGCATCGTGCCCGACCGGCCCGTCATCAATCAGGGTCTCGACTCCCTCGGCAACTGGGAGCCTAACGCCTCCGTCCTGGGCACCAGCACATTCCTGATCGAAGGCAACGCTTTCGCCGATGGCACGACCGACATGCAGCGCTACGTCGTCGCCCTCCAACCCGCCGCCGGCGGCGCAGCCAAGCTCGGAGAGGCCTTCTTCACCGACAACGGCGCGCCCTACCTCGCGCAGGTCAACGCCTCCCGCCAGAACGGAAACCCCGGCCGCGTCGGCGGCGACACCCGCCCCGGTGCCGTGAACTTTGTCGCCGGCGGCGAAGCCTCCCCGCACTTCTTCGAGGCCCTCAACTCCGGCAACCGCTGGAACACCGGCTACAGCCGCCAGACCGCGGGCGGGACCGAAAGCCGCTACGCCACCGTCCAGCCGTTCTCGCTGAACACCACCACCCTGGTCCAGACCCCGCTCGCCGATGCCCTCGACGCCGCCCACGGCCGTCGGACCTCCGGCGTCGTGGCCTCGGACCAGAACACCCGCTTCGGCGGTGACATCGTCGGTCTCGACAACGGCAACTTCGCCATCGTCGTCGAAGACCGTTCCCGCCTGTTCCGCGCCGACGGCAACTGCGCCGTGGCGACGGTCATCAAGCCCGACGGCACCATCGTGAAGGAAACCTTCAAGGTCGCCGACGGGGACTTCTGGTCCAACGTCGCCGCCTTCAAGGGTGGGTTCGCCGCACGCGTCGCGGGCATCCTGTACTTCTACGACAACGCCGGTAACGCCCTCGGTTCCGTCGATCAGGCCACGTCGGGCGAAGGCTTCGACCGCGGCCGTGGCGATGGAAGCCGCATCGCCGGCCATATCAACCAGCCCTACGTGTTCGTCGCCGGCAAGGTGAACACCGGACCCTTCGTCCGCGTGGCTGCCTTCGATGCCCGCACCCTCAGTTACGTGGCCGCCGCCGAGGCGTCCGAAGGTGGATTCCGCGGTGACTTCGACCGCGCCAACGTCGCTGCCGACGCCCTCGGCCGCGTGGTGGTCAGCTGGGTGGCCCGCCCCGACGGTTACGAGCAGCAGCAGGTAGCCGCCCGCGTGCTCGCCCTCGAAGGCACCACGATCCGTGCGCTGACGCCGAGCTTCCTGCCCTTCATCAACCAGGCTCCGGTCGGTGGCATCCGCACCTTCCAGATGAGCGTCGCGATGACGACCAAACAGATCCTCGTGGCCGCCAAGGGTGAGATCAACCTGGAGAACAAGCCCGATCTCGGCGTC
>JBIKWS010000521.1:0-3793 GCA_044356195.1 Cyanophyceae cyanobacterium | reverse complement strand
CATGGACCTCTCGGATCTCTCGTGGCCGGCGGTTGCCGCGCTCCCACGCCACACGCCGGTCGTGATCCCCATCGCTGCCCTCGAACAGCACGGCCACCACCTGCCGCTCTTCACCGACAGCCTCCTGCTCGGCGAGGTCGTCCGACGGATCCGCGAACCCCTCGCCGACAAGGTCCTGTTCGCGCCCCTCACCTGGCTTGGCAACTCGGACCATCACCTCGACTTCCAGGGAACCCTCTCCGCGCCGCCGCGGACCTACCTCGACCTCCTCGCTGGCCTCGCCGGGAACTTCATCGACCACGGCTTCCAGCGGATCGTCTTCCTCAACGGTCACGGCGGAAACGATGTCCCCGGACGCCAGGCCGTGTTCGAACTCCGGCAACGCCATCGTCACCGCAAGGACCTGCTCCTGCTCCTCGCCACGTACTGGAGCCTCGGCGCCAGGCCGCGGGAATCCGATCCAACCCTGCACCAGCGCGAGATGGGCCACGCCTGTGAATGGGAGACCTCGATGATCCTGCGCCTCGCACCGCACCTCGTCGGCGATTTCCGCAACACCGTGCCGGTCGAACCTGGCAACGCCTTCCTTCCTGCCGCCCGCGGCTGGACCACCCCGGATCGCAGCGCACCGGGCCACATCGGATGGCCCCATCTCGCCTCCGCCGAGAAGGGCGAACATCTCTTCCGCGTCTTCGCCGCCGACGCCGCCTCCCTCCTCGAACGCGTCCTCTGCTGGGACGGCCACTCCTGGGAGGGATGAGCTTGAAACTTCCCCCCTTGAACCCCCGCCCCCCGTCTTGGAAATGGATCGTCTGCGGCCTGCTCCTGCTAGCCTCGGCGATCAACTACATGGATCGCCAGACCCTGGCCGGCGCGTCGGTCCGGATCACCCGTGAGTTCGGGCTTTCCCAGACCGAGTACGGGCAGGTCGAGGCGGTGTTCGGATACGCGTTCGCCGCCGGCTCGGTGGTCTTTGGCTGGGCCGCCGACCGCTTCGGCATCCGAGGCCTGTATGCGCTGGTCCTTGTCCTGTGGTCCATCGCGGGTTTCGCCACCGGAATGGTTTCCAACGCCAACGAACTCTTCCTCTGCCGCGCCTTCCTCGGATTCTTCGAAGCCGGCCACTGGCCCTGCGCCATCCGCACCACCCGACTCCTCCTCGACGAACGCCAACGTTCCATGGGCAACGGCCTGCTCCAGAGCGGGGCCTCGCTCGGAGCCATCCTCACCCCACTCATCCTGCGCGTCCTGATGGGCGATCCCAACGTCGCCGGCGGCTGGCGCACGCCCTTCCTTGTTGTCGGTGCCGCCGGACTTCTCTGGATCATTCCGTGGTTCCTGCTTGTCCGCGCCTCCGATCTCACTGGAAACCGCGCCGGCCCGGTTTCCAACGCTTCGCCGCCCGGCACCGCTCCCGCCGCGTCCCTCCTGTCCGTGCTCCTCAGCACGCGCATGTTCGTCCTCCTTGCCACCATCGCGTGCATCAACACCACCTGGCAGGTCCTGCGCGCGTGGCTGGTGAAGTTCCTCCAGGAAGGCCGCGGTTACACGGAGGCCCAGGCCCTCTACTTCAACTCCGCGTGGTTCGGCGCAGCGGACATCGGATGCCTCGCCGCCGGAGCCATTGCCGCGCGCCTCGCCCATCGCGGCATGGATGTGCATGCCTCCCGGGTCTGGGTTTTCGCTGGATGCGCCCTCCTGTGCGCCAGCGCCGGTGCGGTGCCATGGCTTGCCCAGGGAGCCCCGCTCCTCATCGTTCTCGCGCTGGTCGCCGCTGGTGCCCTGGGTGTCTTTCCCCTCTACCACGCCTTCACCCAGGACCTCCCCGGCGAACACCAGGGCAAGATCACCGGCATCGCCGGCGTCGCCGCCTGGGTCCTCCCGGCCCAGGCCCAGCGCCTCTTCGGCATCGTCGTCGACCGCACCGGATCCTTCGACCTCGGCCTGGCCCTGGCCGGATTCCTTCCGCTCCTCGCCCTTTTCCCCCTCTGGCTCCTGTGGAACCACGGCAGGACGCCCGCGCCGAAGGCAATGGGGTCGCGTCTATAAATTATACATTTACCCCAGCTGACGCACCCACCCGCCCCCATGTCCCAATCCCGTCATACCGACCAATGCCCCGGGTGCGGCGCGTGGACCCCCGCCCACGAACAGGACCGCCCCTGCTCCATCTGCGGATGGGAGGCTCCCGCGGAGACGTGCGATTCCGGCCGGTTGCTCGGTGACTGCGAACTCCTCGAGGAGATCGGCCGCGGCGGCATGGGCATCGTCTGGCGCGGTCGCCAGCGCGCCCTGAACCGCGAGGTCGCCGTCAAGACGCTCGCCAGCGGCGGCCTCGACAACGCCGAATCCCGCGCCCGGTTCCGCACCGAGGCCCAGGCCACCGCCCGGCTCCGCCATCCCAACATCGTCCCGGTGTTCGACGTGGGGGAATCCGACGGCACTCCGTACCTCGTCATGGAACTGGTCGCCGGACGCAACCTGCGCGAGGTCATCGGCGGCAATCCGGTGCCGCCCCGACTCGCCACCGAATGGCTCCAATCCGCCGCCCACGCCGTCCAGCACGCCCACGAACAGGGCGTCTTCCATCGCGATCTCAAGCCCTCCAACCTCCTCATCGAAACAACCCCGAACGGCTCCACGCTCCGCGTCACCGACTTCGGCCTCGCCAAACTTGCCGACTCGGACCCCGGCATCACCCGCACCGGAGCCACCATCGGCTCACCCTCCTTCATGCCGCCGGAACAGGCCCGCGGCGAAGCCTTCACCGCCCAAAGCGACGTCTACGCCCTCGGCGCGGTCCTCTTCAACACGCTCACCGGTCGCCCGCCCTTCCTCGGCGATTCCCCCGCGGTCGTACTCGCACAGGTCGAGACCGCGGAACCCATTCCTCCCCGCCGCCTCAACCCGACCGTCCCCGTCGACCTCGAAACGATCTGCCTCAAGTGCCTCGAGAAGAACCCCGCCAGCCGCTACGCCACGGCCCGGGAACTCGCCGACGACCTTCGCCGGTATCTCGACGGCGAACCCGTCCTCGCCCGTCCCATCGGCCCGGTCAGTCGGCTCCTCCGCATGTCCCGGCGTCACCCGTGGCGTGCCACCGCGATTTCGCTCGCAGCCCTGCTGGTCATCGGCACCGGACTCCTCCTCGCGTGGAACGTCCGTATTGAACGGCGCCACAGCGAAGCCCTGCTCCGCGAACAGGCGGCCACCCGCGGCGCCCTCCTCCAGGCCCGACTCGGGGAAGCCCAGGCCATCCTCCGTCTCCGCCGGGCCGACAGCCGCCCTCGCGCCGAAGCACTCCTCCATCAGATCCTCGCCGATCATCCGCCCGCGCCTTTGCGCGACCTTGCCCGCGACGCACTCGTTGCCGCCCATAGCCTGCACCAGGCCCACACCGAGGGGCTCCCAGGCCCGGCGGCGCTGACGTCCGACTGGACGATGTCCGTCGGCGACCTCGCCCGTGGACGCTGGGCACAGGCCAAGTTCAATGAAGGTGTCGTCATCCGGGACATCGCCACCTCGACCACCCTCTCCACCTTCCCCACGGCCCCGCGCGTTGTCACCGCGCTGATCGGATTCAGCCCTGGAGGCCGTTGGCTCGCCATCCGGCACCGCGACGAACTCGGGCTCTGGGACACCACCCCGGGCGCGCCCGAACCTCTCGCCTTCATCCAGCGCGCCTGGCCGGGCCGACATGGCTTCAACCTCAACAAGGTCGCCTTCACACCCGACGATGCCACCGTCTTCTGGACCGACGGCGATTCCGTTGTCGCCACCGTGCTTTCTTCCG
>JBIKWS010000522.1:0-3793 GCA_044356195.1 Cyanophyceae cyanobacterium | reverse complement strand
CACGAAGTCCCCCAGCTTGTCCATGCCGAGGACGGTGATCTTGGTTGTCTTTTCCCGGGCGCGGATCGGGTCCATGTCGAAGGCCGCCACGATCTCGAAGCCCTCCTGTTCGAATCCGCGGTATTGCAGCAGCGCGGCCCCCAGGTTGCCGACACCGACCAGAATGACGGGTTGCAGCCGGCTGGTTCCCAACAGTTCGCCGATCATCTTCGCCAGCTGATCCACGTCATAGCCCAACCCGCGGGTGCCGAACTGTCCGAAGTACGTCAGGTCCTTGCGGAGTTGGGTAGGCTTGACACCGGCAGCCCGTGCCAGTGCCTCGCTGCTGACCGTGTGCAGTTCATTCTGCTTCAGCCGTTGCAGGCACCGGAGATAGATGCTGAGACGATAGATCGTCTTGCGCGGAATCTCTGGGCGACTCGACTTTTTCAAGCGCCGCGAGGCTAGGCCGGGGGCGTCGCCGGCGCAATGGTGGGGAGGGTTTCAAGTTTGAAGTTTGAAGTTTCAAGTGAAGGCCGGGTGCCCTCACCCGGCGCGGGCCAAACGCGCCGCGTGAGGGCACGCGGCCTACAGCAGGAGCCTCCCCCCCGCATGGAACGGGGTGGCGACGTCCTCGTCGCCCTTGCGGAGCCTTTCCCAAGGCGATGAGAAGTGGTAGGGAGGTGACCTCATGAACACCCTCTGGCGCTCGTGTCAGCAGATCGCTTTCGGGCTGGCCCTGCTCACCGTTGGTGCGTTGCCCACGACGGCCGCCAGCGTGGGACGCTGGGCCGCGATGAAGCCAGATTGGTTCCGGAGCGACGAGGGACGTCAGGTCATGACGAACATCCTGAGCTGGCAGGCAGACGATGGTGCCTGGCCGAAGGACAGGGACAACAGCGCCGCCGCGGCAAACATTCCCCGGGACCGCATCTCGGGCACCTTCGACAACGGAGCCACCCTGGGTGAGTTGCGTGTCCTGGCTGCCGCCTTTCGCGCCACCGGTGATCTGCGCGCGCGCGATGCCTGGCGGCGTGGGGCCGACGTCCTCCTCAAGGCCCAGTATCCGTCCGGCGGATGGCCCCAGCGGTACCCGCCGGGGACTGGCTACCACCGTCACATCACGTTCAACGACGGCACCATGATCGGGATCCTGACATGGATCCGTGACATGCGCCGGACTCCCGTGGACGAAGCCCTGCTGGGCGATGGCAGGCTCGCCGCTCTGGACAAGGCTTTCGATCGAGGGGTCGACTGCGTGCTCCGATGCCAGGTCAAGGTCGACGGACGTCGCACCGGATGGGGTGCGCAGCACGACGCCGTGGATCTGGCGCTTCGTCCCGCCCGGACCTTCGAGCCCATCTGCCTCGCTGTCGCGGAAAGTGCCGGCGTCCTCCGTTTCCTCATGGAACTCGAGAAACCAACGCCGGAGATCGTCGCCGCCGTGAACGACGGCGTTGCCTGGCTGCTTTCGGTGCGCGTCCCCGAAATCCGACAGGAGTCCGGGCCCGACGGCAAACGGGTGGTGGCTGCCCCCGGGGCCATCGGGTTGTGGCCCCGGTTCTGCGAGTACGGTTCCAACCGCGCGATCTTCTGCGGTCGCGATGGGGTCATCCGGTATGCGTTGGCGGAAGTTCCGCGCGAACGCCGTGACGGTTACGCGTGGTATGGCGACTGGGGGCAGTCGGTGGAAACCCGCTGGAAGAAGTGGTCCCGCGACCGGGCGCGCTGAGGCGTATCCATGGATTTGGACGACGGTGAATGACTCGCGCAGAGCCGCAGAGATGCATGTAATGGATGCGATGACCCAGCCCCAATCACTGGCGGCTCTCCGGGCGAACGGCTGGTCCGGGGTTCCATCAACACCCGGCGTCTATTGGTGGTACTTCCCGCAGACCGAACTCCGGCACTTGCGGGTGGCCGAATTCTGCGATGTGTCGAAGCTGCAGTTGCGGTCGGCGCCGGACGGGAAGGTGTGCCTCTACCATGGGATGGCCAACAGCCTTGCGCTTCAATCGTCGTGGCGTGGAGGTGTCGGTCCCCATGAAAGGACTCGGGATCGGCAAGCAGTTGAGCTGGCTGGGACGAAACTCGCCCGAGTGACAGGAACCTGACGGCTGACTTGGGACAGGATGAACAGGATTCACAGGATGATCCCGAAGCAGGAGGTCGGTGGGGAACCTCCTGTCATCCTGTCATCCTGTCATCCTGTACCTGTCCGGGGGAGGTCTGTGTTGCGGAGCGTGTCCCTGCTGAGATACCCATCATGTCGTGAGCCACCGACACCTTCTCATCCTGCTGGGCGCTGTTCTGATCGCCCTTGGCATGGCTGAGCGAGGATGGGTCCTGGTCGCCGTCTGGTTGGGCTTCGACTTTGTCGTTCTCGGCGTTGCTCATGGGCGCGGCTCACACAAGGTGTTTGGGAAACGGCCAGATGGCACCTTGCCGTGGTGGAGTTGGTTGGTGTTCCTCCCGCTGCTCCTCTACACCACGGCTGTCTGGCATCTCATTCGTGCCATCAGTCGCGAGCCAGTGCGCAATGAGGTCACCGGGCAGTTGATGGTCGGGCGTCGATTGGTGGGGGCCGAGCTTGAGGGCGAGTTCGACAACTTCGTGGACCTGACCGCCGAGTTTTCCGAGCCGTCGGTCATCCGTCGTTCTCCCGGCTATCGGTGTTTTCCGATTCTGGATGGGGCTGCGCCTACGCCGGAGGCGCTACGTGCGGCGGTTGCGAGCCTGCGACCCGGTCGGACGTATGTTCACTGCGCACAGGGTCACGGTCGGACGGGGCTGTTTGCGCTGGCGGTGCTGCTGGATTCTGGCGTGGCCCGGAGTATCGACGATGGCATGCGAATGCTTTCTGCTGTCCGCCCCGCCATCCGTTTGAGTCGGGAACAGGAGAGATGCATAGAAATGTATGCCCGAGCTTCTCGTGTGACGGGTGGCTCAACATGATCGTTGGTCGGGATGGCTGTCTGCTTGTTTCAGACAGGATGAACAGGATTTACAGGATGATCCCGGAGCAGGGTGGACCCGAGAACCGACGTAGACTTCGGCGGTTCGGGATCACAAGCTGTGGAGAGCGCGCGATCGCTGGTTTCTATGAATTGGTTCACCAGAGTTTTCAAAGGCGACGGAGGCCGGGCGAACGATCCGGAATCCGTCGTTCGTTTTTATCAGCGGTTGGGCTTCTTCGGCCATGTTGATCCGGCCACTGTGGTGCGGAGGTACGTCGAGGACCACGGGAACCCACCGAATCCAGCTGAGGTTTGGGATCAGGTCTTCCTGCTGGCCTATTCGGAAGGTGACGTCTGGTCGGGGGATCCGGAGGCGGACGTTTGTGCCGAGAACGAAGTCTACTCCGAGGTGTTGGTGGAGTGGGCGCGCATCTCGGGCGGTGCGTTCTCGCCGGTGGACATCCGGGAGGAGTGGGATGGGGAGGAAGGACCGATCACCTTGAGCTTTGGGCTGGGTGGGCATCGTGTGTCGGTGGCTCCGTCGTATCAGGATGATTGGATCGACCTCGAAGTCCTCCGTCAGATCAATGGGCTGATCCAGTCGTCGGGGCGCCAGTTTGAGTGTGCTGTGGATGGCAACTTCGTGCTCGTGCTCTGTCTGACCGCGGATCAGAAGGCGAAGATGCGCGCGGAGCGGCAATTCCCTTTTGCGTGGTGACGTTCCCGTCTGGGTAGCAACCGCGGAGGCCGGATTGCAGGTGCAGACGACGAATCGGATCGGGGGAAAGGCCCGGGTTCTGGGTCATTGCCGTCTCCTTGTTTCAGACAGGATGAACAGGATCTACAGGATGATCCCG